>JAAEZW010000003.1 GCA_018222665.1 Paracoccaceae bacterium | reverse complement strand
GGGTTGATCCCCATCCGCGCTGTATTGACCGCGCACCAGATGGTGGGGTTCCACAGGGTCAAGGGCGCGAATAACCTTTAGTTTTTCATCGCGCACCGCATCAGGATCAAATTTGGATGGGGGTTCCATTGCAATCAAACACAGCAATTGCATCAAATGGTTTTGCACCATATCGCGCATCGCGCCCGATTGATCATAATACCCACCGCGCCCACCGACACCCACGGTTTCGGCAACGGTGATTTGAATGTGATCAATGAACTGCGCATTCCATAGTGGTTCAAACAACATATTGCCAAAGCGCACAGCCATCAGGTTTTGAACCGTTTCTTTGCCCAAATAGTGATCAATGCGATAAATCTGATCTTCGCGGAAATGTTTGGCCAAGGTTGCGTTCAGGGCACGCGCGGTTTCCAGATCCTTGCCAAAGGGTTTTTCAACAACGATGCGGCTGCCACGTTGCGCGATATTATGATCGTGCAGGCGTTCGGCCAAATCCCCAAATAATGCAGGCGCGACCGAAAAATAAAAGGCCCGCACATATCCATCACGCATCTTTGATTTCAGCGCGGCCCAGCCTGCCGACCCCCTGGCATCCACATGGAGATAAGAGACGCGTGACAAAAATTCGTCCACGTCATTATCAGAATGGTCAATCGCGCCAAATTCGGCAATCGCCGCGCGCACGATATCGCGATATTCCTCATCGCTCAGCTCGGATCGCGCGGCACCAATGATTTGCGCCTCATGCGGCATTTGCCCTGACAGATGGCGACGGAACAACCCAGGTAAAATTTTGCGTTTTGCCAAATCCCCCGTGCCACCAAAAATCGTTAAATCAAAGGGGTCAACGGGTATAACGCGAGAAACCATTTTTACATTCTTCCTTTGTTCGTCGCTTTTGGTTGAATACCATGTTAGCGCTAACTTGTGCGCCTTTTACTGTGATGTGTCCTGAATGTCTAGGAATAAGAGTGCATCACAACACTGTTATGTGCAATTGGAAAACCTTGCGAATAGCGTTTCTGTTGTTACAGTTCCAATAACACACAAACAGGCAGGTCCATGAAAGATATTGAGCAAAGCGAGCATGCGCAGAAATTCGAACACCCAACCCGCACGGCCAAGGGTGAAGAACGTGCGTGGGTAAGCCTTCAGCAATTAGAAACGCTTTGGGTGAACACCGGGACGCTGTGCAATATCGAATGCTTGAATTGTTATATCGAAAGCTCGCCCACCAACGATCAGTTGGTGTATTTTAAAGAAAGCGATTTACGCGCCTATTTGGATGAAATCGCCGATCATAACATGCCTGTCACGGAAATCGGGTTCACGGGCGGCGAACCCTTTATGAACGCCGAAATCATTGACATGCTGCGCCTGTCGCTGGAACGGGGATTTTCCGTTTTGGTCCTGACCAACGCGATGCTGCCCATGATGCGGCGTCACATGCGCGATGGTTTGGCCGCGTTGAACGCAGCCTACCCCGGAAAAATGACACTGCGCATTTCATTAGATCATCACAGCGCGAAAATGCATGATTTGGAACGTGGAGAAGGCAGTTTTGAAAAAACGCTGATTGGCATGCGCTGGCTACGGGATGCAGGGATTAAAATGCTCGTCGCTGGGCGCACGTTATGGGATGAAACCGACATGGACGCGCGCGCGGGTTTTGAGGCCCTGTATCAGGCCGAAGGATTTGATATTGACGCCCATGCGCCCGCCGAAACAGTCTTATTTCCCGAAATGACAGGCACCTTGGATGTACCTGAAATCACAACAGCCTGCTGGGGCATTTTGAACAAAGATCCGCGGGAATTGATGTGTTCAAACGCGCGGATGGTCGTGCGCCGAAAGGGGGCCGATGCACCTGCAGTTTTGGCCTGTACCCTATTGGCCTATGATCCGCAGTTTGAATTGGGCCCAACGTTGCAGGATGCAAATCGCGAGGTGCGCCTAAACCACCCCCATTGTGCGAAATTCTGTGTTTTGGGTGGGGCCAGCTGTAGCGGGTGAACGTCCCTTGATCGACCGCTAAGGCCGTGCCAACTCACCGCCCCCGATAAACACGGGCGCGCCTGTTGTGCTGGGACCGCTGGTTGGGCGTTTGTTCAACACACGCGCCGCCAGATAGGCAAAGGCCTGCGCCTCTAGCATATCTCCGTTTAATCCATGATGTTCAACTGCGAACACGGGCACCCCCAAGCCTGCGCGCAGCATGGACATGATGACGGGGTTATGCCGCCCGCCGCCGCAGACCAACACTTTGGAAACAGGTGCGGGCATGTGCTCCATCCCCGTTGCGACCGTGGCCGCGTTGATCGCGCACAGTGTTGCGGCGCCATCTGCATCATTCATATGTGTTACCAACTCCGCAATCTGCGGAAAACTGTTTCGATCCAATGATTTGGGCGGCAGTTTGCGAAAATAGGGCGCGTTCAAAAAGCCACGCACCACGTCCATATCGGGTGTCCCAGTTGCGGCCAAGGCACCGTTCGCATCATAGGCTTGTCCCATACGCGCCATCATAAAATCATTCAGCGGCGCATTCGCGGGCCCCGTGTCAAAGGCCAATACAGCCCCCTGTTCGGTAACATCATCCAGACGCGGGTCGACATATGTGATGTTCCCAACACCCCCTAAATTCAGGAAGGCGATAGGTTCGCTTGCCCCAATATATTTCGCACAAGCAAAATGAAAAAACGGGGCCAATGGCGCACCCTGCCCGCCTAGGGCCACATCCGCGCTGCGAAAATCCCAAACCACGGGATGGCCTGTGTCACGCGCCAGTTGCACACCATCCCCAACCTGCAACGTGCGCCGATTGTCGGGATCATGCGCCAATGTCTGACCATGAAAGCCGATCAAATCAACCGCTCCCGCATCCAAACCCGCAAAGGCGCGGGCGTGCAAGCGCGTCACCAATTTTGCCGCTGCACGCACATGCAATCCGTCCCACTGCCCCATCGCGCGGCGCAGGATTTGACGCTCATCTTCTGAATAAGGAACATAGGCCGTTCTGCCGAATTCCTGAACCGTGATGCCATCCGTCACAACCTCGGCCACATCAATCCCGTCCATTGATGTGCCCGACATCATACCAACAACACGAATTGCGTCACTCATGGCTTTTCCTTTCTTGCAAGGATCGCTATAGCAATGACGCAATCCCTATTCAGGAGCAAGAGATGACCTTTACACCTAAATCAGATTTCCTTCAGATCATGCTAGAACGCGGCTTTGTTGCGGACTGCACTGATTACGATGGATTGGACGAAGCGCTGTGTAAAGGGGGCATGCCTGCCTATATCGGATTTGATGCAACGGCCAGTTCGCTGCATGTGGGCAGCCTAATCCAAATCATGATGTTGCGTTGGTTGCAAAAAACGGGTGGTCGTCCGATCACGTTGATGGGCGGTGGCACGACCAAGGTCGGCGATCCATCCTTTCGCGCCGATGAACGCCCCCTGCTGACACCTGATATGATTGATCAAAACATCGCAGGCATCAAAAAGGTGTTTTCCGCATACCTTGATTATAATGATGCACCCAATGGGGCGATGATGATCAACAACGCGGAATGGCTGGATGAACTAAACTACCTTGAATTCTTGCGCGATATCGGGCGCCATTTCAGCGTGAACCGTATGCTGTCGTTTGAATCGGTGAAATCGCGGTTGGATCGGGAACAATCGCTTTCTTTCCTTGAATTCAACTACATGATCCTTCAGGCCTATGATTTCCTTGAACTGCACAATCGCTATGGATGCATGTTGCAGATGGGCGGTTCGGATCAGATGGGCAACATTATCAACGGTATGGAATTAACCCGCCGCGTAGCAGAGGATCGTGTGTTTGGCCTGACCTCACCACTGTTGACCACATCAGATGGGAAAAAGATGGGCAAATCGCAAAATGGGGCGGTTTGGCTGAATGTGGATATGTTGTCGCCCTATGAATTCTGGCAATTCTGGCGCAATACCACGGATGCGGATGTGGGACGGTTCCTGAAACTTTACACCGAACTGCCTGTTGCAGAATGTGATCGCCTTGGTGCGCTTGCAGGATCAGAAATCAATGATGCCAAGGTGATTTTGGCAAATGAGGTCACCGCATTGCTGCACGGCGCGGACGCTGCCAAAGCGGCCGAAGCCACCGCACGCGAAGTGTTTGAAAAAGGCGGTGTTGGCGATGATCTGCCCACATTGACCCTAAGCCATGATGACATTGGCGATGGGGTTTCAATCGTGCAATTGATCGTGAAATCGGGCCTTGTGAAATCCGGGAAAGAGGCCAAGCGCCTGATTGCCGAAAACGGTGCCAAATTGAACGATGAACCCCTGACAGATGGTGGATTGATGATCACTGCAGAGACATTGTCATCCCCGATCAAACTGTCCGCGGGCAAAAAACGCCACGCATTGGTGCAACTGGGATAATCCAACACCAGTAGGTCAATAAAAAAGGGCACAGTGCAGGTCGCATCTGTGCCCTTGTTGATTTTAAGGTCTAGGGCCTAGTCGATCACCGATACCTTCATCATCGCATCGGGTTGACCAATCACGGCACCATTGCGCCCCTTGCCCAGTTTGATCGCATCCACAACATCCATGCCCTTTGTGACCTGACCAATCACTGTGTATTGACCGTTTAGGAAATACCCAGGTTCAAACATGATAAAGAACTGACTATTTGCGCTGTTTGGGCTTTGTGCGCGGGCCATGCCCACAACACCACGATCATAAGGTACATCCGAAAATTCGGCAGGTAGGTTGGGATAGGTTGAACCGCCACGACCCGCATAGGACAGGTTGCCGCCCATTTTACCGTATTCCACATCACCCGTTTGCGCCATGAACCCTTCGATCACGCGGTGAAACACCACGCCGTCATAGGCCCCTTCTGAGGCAAGGCGCGTGATACGCTCTGCGTGTTGTGGGGCGACATCTTCGAATAGGTCAATGGTGATTGTCCCATTCGCCTGTCCCGCAACCTGAATTTCAATGCCTGTGGCCTGCGCCGTTCCCGCCATCAGGCCCAAGATCAACGCAAGCTTACGCATCTGCGGCAACCTTCACGCTGATCATACGATCAGGATACATGGGCGGTTCGCCTTTTACGATGGCATCCACAAGTTCCATGCCTGAAATCACACGGCCATAGACGGTGTATTGCCGGTTTAGGAAATGGTTGTCGTTAAAGTTGATGAAAAATTGGCTGTTTGCGCTGTCTGGGTTTTGCGAACGCGCTGCACCCAAAGTACCGCGATCGTGCGGGATGCCAGAAAATTCCTGCGCAACATTTGGCAGATCAGAACCACCGCGGCCCGCCATGCCGATATCGAAATCATTTTCCATATTGCCGTATTGCACATCGCCCGTTTGCGCCATGAACCCGTCAATCACACGGTGGAAACACACATTGTCATATTGACCAGAGCGCGCCAATTCCTTCATGCGGGCACAGTGATTTGGGGCAATATCGGGCAGCAGTTCAATCACAACTGTTCCGTCCTTAAGCTCCATTAGGATTGTGTTTTCTGGGTCTTTATACTCGGTCATCGGGCGCTCCTATCTGAATTGTTGGGCAATACCTAAAGTTCTTTGGCATTTAGGACAAGATGCAGCATTGACCAATTTCCCAAAACACGCGATCTAGCGCCCAACGTAACGAAGACTATGGGTGGCATGATGGGCTGGAAAACATTGGATGACATGGAATTAGCGGGCAAACGCGTTTTAACGCGCGTTGATATCAATGTGCCGATGCAGGATGGTCAGGTGACGGATGCGACCCGCATTGAAAAAATTGCCCCCACCGTGCGCGATATTCTGGCAGCGGGCGGCACACCGATCCTATTGGCCCATTTCGGACGCCCCAAGGGCGAACGCGTAGATGGGATGAGCCTGCGCCACTTGGTGCCTGCACTGGAACACCACCTATCCGCCCCCATTTTGTTTGTGGCAGATTGCATTGGCCCTGCTGCTGCAGCGGCGATTGGTGCGGCCCAACAGGGTCAGGTTGTTTTGTTGGAAAACACGCGTTTTCACAAAGCCGAGGAAAAGAACGACGCCGATTTCGCCGATCAATTGGCGGCCTTAGGCGATGTATATTGCAATGATGCCTTTTCAGCGGCGCACCGTGCGCATGCCTCAACCGAAGGCGTGGCGCGCCGCCTGCCCGCCTGTGCAGGTCGTTTGATGCAAGCCGAACTCAGCGCGCTCGAAGCCGCGCTTGCCACCCCAAAACGTCCCGTTGTTTCTGTGGTCGGGGGTGCGAAAGTCTCAACCAAATTAGAGCTGTTGGGGAATTTGGTGGCCAAGGTGGATTATTTGGTGATTGGGGGCGGAATGGCAAACACTTTCCTTGCGGCACAAGGTGTGGATGTTGGCAAATCGCTAGCCGAACATGACATGACGGGCACCGCCACGGAAATTTTGGCCAAAGCAGCAGGCGAAGATTGCAAAATCATTCTGCCGCGTGATGTGGTCGTTGCCCGCGAATTCGCCGCGAATGCCGCAAACGAAACAGTGGCCGCCGATGCCTGTCCTGCGGATGCGATGATCCTGGATGCGGGACCAGAGAGTGTTGCGCAAATCACAGATGTGTTCAAATCGGCCAAAACCCTGATTTGGAACGGACCTTTGGGTGCCTTTGAAATCGAACCCTTTGATCGGGCCACAAACGCCGCTGCTGCAGTCGCCGCGCAACTGTCCCAAACGGGTGATTTGATTTCTGTGGCAGGTGGAGGTGACACAGTTGCCGCATTGAATAAGTCCGAGGCCGCGGATAAGTTTACATATATCTCAACCGCAGGCGGCGCGTTTTTAGAATGGATGGAGGGCAAAACCCTTCCTGGTGTCGCGGCACTTAATCAGTAGGGTTACACGTTATGAAACGGATTGGTTTTGTCGCCCTTGGATGCATCGCATTTTTTGGTTTGGGCGTTTATGCAATGGCGCAAATGATGTCGGGCCACTCTGGTCATCACATGAACCATGGTGGAAACGGACAACACCAACACGACGAAGTGAACATGCCGATGCTAAACGGCAAGAACACAACACAGGACGAAGTGGCGCATATGCGCACCCTGTTCCAACAACACCCGTCAATCACACGCGATGTAAAAAACATCGAAAACGGAATTGTCACCACCACCCTATCCAATGATCCCAAGGTGGCAGATGCCCTTATCAATCACGTGGCCGAAATGATCACCCGCGTGGAACAGGGCGATAACCCCGAAGTCCCGATCCAAAGCCCAACCCTGTCCATTCTATTTGAGCAGGGCGACAGCATTGAAACAGAGATTGAGATTGTGGAAAACGGTGTGATCGTCACGCAAACCTCGGACAATAGTGATGTGGTTGCCGCCTTGCAAAAGCATGCAGGCGAAGTATCCGATTTGGCCAAACGCGGCATGGTCGCCGTTCATGAACAAATGATGAAGGCACACCACGGCGGATAAGCCAGCAAAAAACTTCATCCCATGATAGCGCAACCAGAATTGCGCACGGCGTCCTGTGTCGGTAGTACCAAAGAAAAGTACAGATGTAGGACGTTTTCATGAGCCAAGACACCAGATCCCAACAATTCGATCGTATCAAATCCGCCCCTGGATTTATTGCAGCCTTGGATCAATCTGGTGGATCAACGCCAAAGGCACTGAGGTTGTATGGTGTTGAGGAAAACGAATATTCCGGCGACGGTGAAATGTTCGATCTGATCCACCAAATGCGCTCGCGCATTATGACATCCTCTGCATTTAATGGGGATCGTGTTTTGGGCGCAATCCTGTTTGAAATGACTATGGATCGTGAAGTTGAGGGCACACCTGCCGCTGATTACCTTTGGAACACTAATGGCGTTGTGCCGTTTCTTAAGGTGGATAAAGGATTGGCAGATCCTGAAAACGACACGCGCGTTTTGAAACCCATGCCCGATTTGGACGCGCTTTTGGCACGTGCTGTTGAAAAGAATATCTTTGGCACAAAAATGCGCTCTGTCATTGATGGTGCCAATGATGCAGGGATCGCCGCCGTTGTGGATCAACAATTTGACATTGGCATTCAGATTTTGGGCCACGGCCTGATCCCGATCATCGAACCTGAGGTGACCATAAGCATCGCAGATAAGGCAGAGGCGGAACAAATCCTGCATGATCACATTTTGCGTCGCCTGAATACCCTTTCAGACGATCAAAACGTCATGCTGAAACTGACCCTGCCAGAGGTTTCAAACCTATATGCGGATTTGGCCGATCACCCGCGCGTTTTGCGTGTTGTTGCCCTATCAGGGGGATATGCAATGGATGAGGCAAACGCACGTTTGTCCAAAAACCGGGACATGATCGCAAGTTTTTCACGCGCATTGACCGAAAAACTGAACGCCAAGCAAAGCGATACTGAATTTGATACGGCCCTAGATGGCGCGATTGAAAGTATTTATCAGGCATCCATCGCAAACTAACCCTTTGGATAGGCGATAGATTCAAAAGACCCGCATGGATTTTGCGGGTTTTTTTATTTTTCGACTCATTAGGGGATTCACAAAACGAATCACCTGTGACATACTGCTGACATAACAATAAAAGCCCTAAAAAATAGCGCTGAGGCAGTCCATGAGCAACAAAAGTACACTTCCCTGGGGCATGATTGCAGGCATTGCATTTGCAATGGCCTTGGGGATGTACTTTACCTTTGCGGCCGTTCAGGGCGATTACGGATTGTTCCGCCGCGCCGAAATTCTGAACGAAGCGGCCAAACTGGAAACGGAACTGGCGGGCCTTCATGCGGAAATTGCCTCTTTGGAAAATTTGACGCGTCGTATGTCCGATGATTATCTTGATATTGATTTATTGGATCAGCAATCACGCGATATTCTGGGCCAAATTCGCGCGGATGAGATCATCATTCGCTAAAGCGCTTGTAATTTATACAGACTGAATAAACACAGATTGAATGTGTCTGCTTAACTCATGCATAATATCGTTCAGAGCTATGAGCATTGGCATCACATTTCATGTTGCAGCCTTCACCTAAACCAATCCGCCCCTTTCACGTCTAAAATCGCTTGTTTCGTTGCTCTTTTTGCATAGCTGTCATGCAAGGAAACTTTTTTCTCGCTCTTTTACAAATTTTGCTTTAATAGATAGTTTAACGCTAAACTATTTTTTATGAGGTGTTTTTATGGCCGCTAAAAAAGCCGTTGCCAAGCCGAATGTATCGACGGAAGAGCTGAAAACCTATTACCGCGATATGTTGTTGATCCGACGCTTTGAAGAAAAGGCAGGACAATTATACGGAATGGGTCTGATCGGTGGGTTCTGTCACCTTTATATTGGACAAGAGGCCGTTGTTGTTGGCCTAGAAGCTGTCGCAGAAGAAGGTGATAAGCGCATCACATCCTACCGCGATCATGGTCACATGCTGGCCTGTGGCATGGATGCAAACGGCGTTATGGCGGAATTAACAGGACGCGAGGGCGGCTATTCCAAGGGGAAAGGCGGCTCGATGCACATGTTTAGCAAGGAAAAACATTTCTACGGTGGCCACGGCATTGTTGGGGCGCAGGTGCCATTGGGTGCGGGATTGGCCTTTGCCGACAAATACTTGGACAATGGACGCGTAACATTCACCTATTTTGGGGATGGTGCGGCAAACCAAGGGCAGGTCTACGAAACCTTTAACATGGCGGCCCTTTGGTCCCTGCCCGTTGTTTTTGTGATTGAAAACAACCAATACGCCATGGGGACGGCACAGGCGCGGTCCACCTCGACCGAGGATATTCACACACGCGGCAAACCCTTTGGCATTCCGGGTGAAGCGGTGGATGGCATGGATGTTCTGGCCGTTAAGGCCGCAGGCGCCAAGGCCGTTGCGCATTGCAGATCAGGCAAAGGTCCGTACATCCTGGAAATCAAAACCTATCGCTATCGTGGTCACTCTATGTCGGATCCTGCGAAATATCGCACCCGCGAAGAAGTACAAAAAATGCGCGACGAACGCGATCCCATTGAAAATGTACGTATCATGCTGGTCGAAGGCGGCCATGCCTCCGAGGATGATTTGAAAGCGATCGACAAACAGATCAAAGAAATCGTCAACGCATCCGCAGAATTTGCCAAAACAAGCCCAGAGCCCGCTTTGGACGAGCTTTGGACAGATATCTACGCATAAGGAGACGACAAAGATGGCAACCGAAATTCTTATGCCCGCCCTGTCCCCAACGATGGAAGAAGGCACACTTGCAAAATGGCTTGTGAAAGAGGGGGATATCGTTTCCTCTGGCGACATTATCGCCGAAATCGAAACTGATAAGGCCACCATGGAATTTGAGGCCGTGGATGAAGGCACAATTGGCAAATTGCTGATCGCCGAGGGCACCGAGGGCGTTAAAGTGAACAGCCCGATCGCTGTCCTGCTAGAGGATGGTGAAGATGCCTCTGCCGTTGATGCTGTGTCGTCATCAGCCGCTGCAGATGACGCGGGCGAGAAGGCGGTTGCACCCGCTGCGGCCCCCGCAGATCCCGCAACCCCCGCCGCGGTGCCAGCCCCCGTCGTGTCAAACGCCTCCCCCGATTGGCCTGCGGATACACCGATGAAACAACAAACCGTGCGCGAAGCGCTGCGGGACGCCATGGCCGAAGAAATGCGCCGCGATGACGCCGTTTATCTGATCGGTGAAGAGGTCGCAGAATACCAAGGGGCCTACAAAGTCTCCCAAGGATTGCTTGATGAATTCGGATCGCGCCGCGTGATTGATACACCCATCACCGAACACGGGTTTGCAGGGATCGCCACAGGCTCTGCCTTTGCAGGTTTGCGTCCGATTGTGGAATTTATGACCTTTAACTTTGCGATGCAGGCGATTGACCATATCATCAACTCAGCCGCCAAAACGCTTTATATGTCGGGCGGTCAAATGGGTGCCCCTATGGTGTTTCGCGGTCCAAACGGTGCTGCCGCCCGCGTGGGTGCGCAACACTCTCAGGATTATGCCGCATGGTATGCACAGGTTCCGGGCCTCAAGGTTGTCATGCCCTATTCTGCCGCCGATGCAAAAGGGTTGATGAAAACCGCCATTCGCGACAATAACCCTGTGATCTTCCTTGAAAATGAAATCCTCTATGGGCGCAGCTTTGATGTTCCTGCCATGGATGATTTCACCATTCCCTTTGGCAAGGCACGCGTCTGGCGCGAAGGCAGCGATGTGACAATCGTCTCCTTTGGGATTGGCATGCAATACGCGCTTGAGGCCGCTGAGAAGCTTGAGGCAGAGGGCATCTCTGCCGAGGTGATCGACCTGCGCACATTGCGTCCCATTGATTATGATACGGTGATCGCCTCTGTCATGAAAACAAACCGCTGCGTCACTGTGGAAGAGGGTTGGCCCGTCGGCTCTATCGGCAATCATTTGTCCGCAACCATAATGGAGCGTGCCTTTGATTACTTGGATGCTCCTGTTTTGAACTGCACGGGCAAGGATGTTCCAATGCCTTACGCCGCAAATCTGGAACGCCACGCTTTGATCACTACTGATGAAGTGATCGCCGCCGTGAAACACGTGACGTATCGCTAAGGAATTTTGACATGCCTATTGAAATTTTAATGCCCGCCCTGTCCCCTACAATGGAAGAGGGCACACTTGCAAAATGGCTTGTGAAAGAAGGCGATATAGTTTCCTCTGGTGATATTATCGCAGAAATCGAAACCGATAAGGCCACCATGGAATTTGAAGCCGTGGATGAAGGCACGATTGGCAAAATCATCGTGCCCGAAGGCAGCGAAGGTGTCAAAGTCAATGCCCTGATCGCAGTCTTGCTAGAAGACGGAGAAGAGGCCTCAGATGCAGTGCTGTCATCTGCACCTGCAGATGACGCGGGCGATAAGGCGGCCGCGACAGCGGTCTCCGCAGAGCTCGCCACACCCACTACAGAACACTCAACGGCCCCTGCCCCTGCAGCACCCGCAGCATCAGATGGGATGCGCATTTTCGCCTCTCCTCTGGCGCGCCGTATTGCGGCCGACAAAGGTCTTGATCTGTCTGCGCTTAAAGGCTCGGGCCCCCATGGCCGCATTGTAAAGGTCGATGTTTTGGCCGCGGGCGATGCCCCTGCGAAACCCGTACCCGTAACAGGGCCCGCAGTCAGCGCTGCAACACCCGCACCTGCGCCTTCGGTTTCCTCGGATGCCATTGCGAAAATTTATGTAGACCGTGAATTCATAGAAATTCCGCTGGATGGCATGCGCAAAACAATTGCCGCACGTC
The DNA here is from genome assembly GCA_018222665.1 of Paracoccaceae bacterium. Lineage (GTDB taxonomy): Bacteria > Pseudomonadota > Alphaproteobacteria > Rhodobacterales > Rhodobacteraceae > HIMB11. The sequence goes on along the minus strand of JAAEZW010000003.1, from coordinate 9,976 downwards.
TGACAGAAGCAAAACAAACCATCCCGCATTTCTATCTGCGCCGTGATATCAAAATCGACAATTTGCTCAGCTTCCGCGGGCAACTCAACAAACAGCTTGAGGCGCGCGGTGTTAAACTGTCGGTCAATGATTTCATTATCAAGGCCTGCGCCCTTGCCTTGCAAACTGTGCCTGCGGCAAACGCCGTTTGGGCGGGTGATCGCGTTTTACAACTCACCCCATCTGATGTGGCCGTTGCCGTCGCGATTGAAGGGGGATTATTCACCCCGGTACTAAAAGATGCAGAGCAAAAATCGCTCTCATCCCTCTCTGCCGAGATGAAAGATCTGGCAACCCGTGCACGTTCGAAGAAACTTGCTCCGCATGAATATCAGGGCGGAAGTTTTGCGATTTCGAATTTGGGCATGTTCGGCATCGATAATTTCGACGCGGTCATCAACCCACCCCATGGCGCAATTTTGGCCGTTGGTGCGGGTGTCAAGAAACCTGTCATTGATGAGGACGGCCAAGTCAGCGTTGCAACAGTGATGTCCGTCACACTTTCCGTCGATCACAGAGTGATTGATGGCGCATTGGGTGCGGAATTGCTTCAGGCAATTGTAGACAATCTTGAAAACCCAATGGGCATGTTGGCATAAACAAAAAACGGGCTTCTAGGCCCGTTTATTTTATCGGTCTATGTAATGGTCCATCGACACCGATGGTGTTGCGCAGCCAGATTCTCCAACAATCTTCGCGGGCACACCTGCCACGGTTTTCTTGGCAGGGACGTCATGCAATACAACCGACCCTGCGGCGATGCGACTACATTCGCCAATCGTGATATTGCCCAACACCTTGGCACCTGCGCCAATCAAAACGCCATCGGCGATTTTCGGATGGCGGTCCCCATCATCTTTGCCAGTCCCGCCCAAGGTGACCGCATGCAGCATGGACACGTTGTTTCCAACCACTGCGGTTTCGCCAATCACAATAGAATGGGCATGATCAATCATGATCCCTTGCCCGATCTTGGCGCCCGGGTGAATATCAACACCGAAAATTTCGGAAATGCGCATTTGGAACATCTGCGCCATATCATTGCGCCCCTGCTGCCACAGCCAATGGGCGATACGATAGGCCTGAACCGCTTGAAACCCCTTGAAATAAAGGAGGGGTTGCAAAAAGCGATGGCAGGATGGATCACGTTCATAAACCGCAACAATATCAGCACGCGCGGCCATAGCCAGACTTGCATCCGCCGCATAGGCCTCATCACAGATTTCACGCAAAATTTGTTCGGACATTTCGCTTGAGGCAAGCTTGGTCGCAATGCGATAGGCCAAGGACTCTTCAATCGAAGAATGATGTAAAACGCAGGAATGCACAACACCGCCCAATAGCGGTTCATTTTTGACGGCTTCGTGGGCTTCATTGATCAAACGATCCCAAACAGGATCCAAACCGATTACAGAGGACTGAACATTTTCCATGTTTATGACACCTTTTCGCGCTTAACCCGTGGGTTTGATCATTTGTCCGTTGGTGCACAACCTAATGTTTTAATTGCAAACTACAAGTCTCGTCTTTGTGTATTCAGATGATGAAGTTCGGATTTGAACCGCGCAATGACAACCAACGCATGTTCAAATGCGGCCATGGTTTCAGGTTCACTGATCCATGTTAATCCCGCCAAGGGTGCATACAGATGAAACAAGGTCGAAGAAATCGAACCCATCCCAAATCTAGGATGGGCCCGAAGAAATTTTTCCGATATTAATCCGCAATATATGCCTGTGTCAGAACTTCAAAACAAGCAGCCTCGTCATTTCGTGTCGCAAAACGCGCAAGAGCTTTCTCCGTCTCCATTGCCATTCTCAGCCCAGAGCGCAGGTCGCTAAAAACCTTACGCGTCTCGGCAGCTGTGACGTCCCCGGATTGAACCCGTTCTTGCAGGTTTTCTATATCCCGCGCAAAGCCGCGCAGGTTGGTTTGAAGTCTTTCAATATTTTCGTTTAAAGGCGAAGATGTCTCCTCCGGGGTGATTAAGATCATGTTTTTCAAGGTCTCCTTTTTCTTTGGATCCCCCGTCTAAACGCATCACTGCACCAGCCCAATAAACATTATGTAAAGAACGTGAAAAATACATTAATTCAATTATTTAAAACGCGAGGTGAATTTAAATTTTGGTAAGGATTTGCGCGATGATATGGGCAGATACAAAATAAAGTGATTAAGGTTTTGTTAGGCACAAAATTGCACACTCCAGAAAATTTGCACGATCATGCGCGGTCTGAGCGCAAGCGAAGACTAATCGCGTATGATCCAGCCCACGCCCGTCCGATCGGGCGGGGGCTTCGTTGCCTCATCCCTGTTAACGGCCCACGGGCCTGTGCTTAACCGTTGGTAGCATGAAATTTTAACACTTTAAACGCGCTATGCACTAATCATTCGACTGCGCTTCGATCTTGCGCCATGCGGCCACGTTGCGATTGTGTTCTGCTAGTGTTTCGGCAAAGGCGTGCCCCCCCGTTCCATCGGCCACAAAGAAGATATAATCTGTCGCCTCGGGATTAAGCGCCGCTTCAATCGCAGCGCGGCCGGGGTTTGCGATGGGTGTGGGGGGGAGTCCGCGGATTTTATAGGTGTTCCACGGCGTTTCACGGTCTAATTCACTGCGCCGCAATCCACGTCCCAAAACGCCCTCACCCCTTGTAATGCCATAAATCACCGTCGGGTCCGTCTGTAGCGGCATACCGCGGTTCAAACGGTTCACAAAAACGCTGGACACAATACGGCGTTCATCAGGAACGGATGTTTCCTTTTCAATGATGGATGCCAAAATCAACGCCTCGGATTTATTGGCTAGGGGTAGATCGTCGGTCCGTGCGTCCCAGACCGCGTTCAGGATATCGGCCTGACGCGCAACCATGCGGTTTACAACATCCTGACGCGTTTCGCCCCGTTGCAATTCATAGGAATATGGGGCCATCATCCCTTCGGCAGGTACATCGCCTATCTCGCCGCGCAAATACGCCATCCCCTTTAGGGTTTCGATGATTTGCCAATTGGTCACCCCTTCGGCCATGGCAATACGGTGACGGGCATCCCCACGCTCTAACACAGGCGCAAATTCTGTTGGACGCGCCTCACCCAATTTATAGGATGCAATATCAACCAAACGTTTGGTTGCAGGATCCAATTCACGCAGCTGCACCGTAGTTGAGGCAACGCCAATGCGATAGACAATCTCAGATCCACAGGTGTTCGCCCCACCACGGGTCACAATATCGGTCACCTCGGCCATGGATGCGCCCTCAGGGATCAGGAAACTGCCCGCCTTCAGGCGTGTGGTTTTTTCCTCATACCGTGCGCCGATGCGCAAAAACGCAGCACTTTTCACCGCCCCCTGCTCTGCCAAGCGATCTGCGGTATCACGAAAATTCGCACCCGAAGGCACGCGAAAACACATGGATGCCTTAAGCGGGCCTTGCGCTGTATAGTGCCCCTTGGCCCAGATGCCCAAACCACCCATGACCAAGAACATAACAATCAGCAGCGTTAATCCGTTTGAGGCAACCGCACGCCACATTAAGAGACGCGTCCCAACAATAGGCTGGCGTTTGTGCCGCCAAATCCGAATGAGTTTGACAGCGCATAGTTGATTTCACGCTCGCGCTTTGCATTCGGGGCCAAATCAACAGGGGTTTCAACGGCCACATTGTCCAAATTGATTGTAGGCGGTGCCACCTGATCGCGGATCGCAAGGACGGTAAAGATCGCCTCAATCGCGCCTGCGGCCCCCAATAGGTGGCCTGTTGCGGATTTTGTGGATGTCATGGTCAATTTACCCGCAGCATCGCCCATCACGCGTTCCACGGCACCCAGTTCGATAGCATCGGCCATGGTCGATGTGCCATGTGCGTTGATATAATCCAATGCAGATGGCTCAAGCCCCGCTTTGGCGAGGGCCGCACGCATCGCGCGTTCGCCGCCCTCTCCGTCCTCGGACGGGGCTGTAATGTGATACGCATCGCCTGAGAGGCCATAGCCCAAAACCTCGGCATAAATTTTGGCGCCGCGCGCTTTGGCGTGTTCATATTCTTCTAATACAACAATCCCTGCGCCTTCGCCCATGACAAACCCATCACGGTCCGCGTCATAGGGACGGGATGCCTTTTCAGGTTCATCCGCGCGTTTTGTTGACAGTGCCTTACAGGCATTGAAACCCGCGATGCCGATTTCGCAAATCGCGGCCTCTGCGCCGCCTGCAACCATCACATCCGCGTCTGAGGTCATGATCAAACGCGCCGCATCGCCAATCGCATGCGCACCCGTTGAACAGGCGGTCACAACCGAATGGTTCGGGCCCTTAAACCCGTGTTTGATGCTGACCTGACCCGAAATCAGGTTGATCAATGCACCTGGAATAAAGAAGGGGGATACACGACGTGGACCTTTTTCCTTGATCAACAGGGATGTTTCCGCAATCGATTGCAAACCACCGATCCCCGAACCAATCATCACCCCCGTGCGCAGGCGGCCCTCTTCATCCTCTGGTGCCCAGCCAGAATCACGCACCGCCATTTCGGCCGCTGCGATACCATAAAGGATAAAATCATCCACCTTGCGGCGTTCCTTAGGTTCCATCCAATCGTCGGGATTAAAGGTGCCATTTGTGCCATCCCCATAGGGAATTTCACAGGCATATTTTGTGGCCACATTTGATGCATCAAAATGCGTAATCGGACCTGCACCTGATTGACCATCCAATAGACGTGTCCATGTTTCTTCTACACCTGATGCAAGTGGTGTAACCAACCCTAATCCTGTAACGACGACGCGACGCATCTGACTGCCCCTTTATTTCCAAAAATGCTCTCATGCCCATATAGGCGGTTTTGGGTGTTCAAGCAAGCATACGCTGATCCAAAAACACCCCCTTAAAACGCAAAAAACCCCTGCAAAGCAGAGGTTTTAAACGGTTCTGAAACTGCGAAATTATGCAGCTTCTGAGATGAACTTAACCGCGTCACCAAATGACTGGATGTTCTCTGCGGCGTCATCAGGAATTTCAATTCCGAATTCTTCTTCGAATGCCATAACAAGCTCAACAGTGTCCAAGCTGTCTGCGCCAAGATCATCAATGAAAGAAGCGTTGTCGACAACTTTGTCTTCGTCTACGCCTAGGTGCTCTACAACAATTTTCTTTACGCGGTCTGCGATATCGCTCATCGTATTTTATCCTCTTTTAATTCGGGCAGCGCCCAGTTCCTGCAAACTGCAGTCGTTTTGCCTATCGTCAGGATGCCCCAAAATAAGCTCCACACCAAGCACTGCTCTAGCTGCGCGTGGCAAATCTAGAGGCGCTATAGCATAATCAATGCATTTGGCAAACGCTTTCGCGCAGAAATCCGTGAAAAGCGCTGATTTCGCCCCGTGGCCCACCAGATATGGTGATAATCGCGGCAATTTCTACTCTATCTGTCGAAAAAGATTCGCGGGATTGCCCAGTAATCTGTTGATAGACAAATGGTTTTCCCCCTTCTATCATCGCCGTTGGTCCATAATACAAGGGAAATCGCATGTCATTTAGCATCCATACCCCATTGATCGAAAGCCAGCCGTTGTCAAACATCTGCGGAACGCGGGTTTTTGCAAAAATGGATGCTCTCCAACCCTCTGGGTCATTTAAAATGCGGGGGATTGGGTACGCGGCACAGCACTATGCCGCAAACGGGGCAAAGCGGTTTATCTCCTCCTCTGGTGGGAATGCAGGATTGGCGGTGGCCTATGCGGGGCGTGCCTTGGGCCTGCCCGTTTTGGTGGTGGTCCCCGAAACCACACCACAACGCGCAATCGACCTGTTGAAACAGGAAAAGGCCGATGTGATCATTCATGGCACCAGTTGGGTCGAGGCGAACGCATTGGCCCAGTCAAAACGCTCAGAAACAGACGCCTTTTTCCATCCCTTTGACGATCCGCTGTTATGGGCTGGACACGCATGCATGATTGACGAGGTTGTGGCGGATGGGCTGCGACCCGATGCGGTTATCCTGTCCGTGGGTGGGGGTGGATTATTGGTGGGCGTTCATCATGGTTTAATAAGCAATGGATTGACATCAACACCCATCTTTGCGCTGGAAACCCATGGCATGGCCTCCTATCACGCGGCACTGAATGCGAGGGGTCCAGTGACCCTGGATGCCGTCAGCGGCGTAGCCACTTCCCTTGGCGCGAAACAAGTATGTCAGCAGGCCTATGACATTTCGCAAACCCACGACATCCGCAGCGTGCTTGTGTCGGATAAAGAGGCGGTTGATGCCTGTTTTTCATTCCTAACCGATCACCGCATTTTGGTTGAACCCGCCTGTGGCGCAGCCTTGGCCGCGATTTATGCGGGTAAAATTGACCTAAACGGTTTTGAAAATGTGCTGATGATCGCCTGTGGGGGATCAACAACCCCGATTGAGACACTGACGCAGTATTGGGATGCGTTGAAGTGACGTTTTGATGGTATCAATAATCCCATGATGAAACATTCGCTATTCTTTCCTAGCCAATCGCCAGATTGGCAGACGCCGACCGTCCCGACGGGCGGCGTCTTCGTCGCCACCCTCGGTCGGCTTAGCACAATATTCAAAACAAAATCCGGCGGTGCATTCCCACCGCCCGATTGATGATCGTAAAAGTATAACGACGTTAGATCATCGCCATGCCGCCATTCACGTGCAACGTTGTCCCTGTGACATAGCCAGCCTCTGCACTGGCAAGGTATAGGACCGCAGCGGCAATTTCATCGGCCTCGCCCATACGGCCCGCAGGCACCTGTTGCAAAATACTGCTTTTCTGATCGTCATTCAGTTTGTCGGTCATCGCCGTTATGATGAACCCAGGGGCCACTGCGTTGACTGTGATCCCACGGCTTGCCACCTCATAGGCCAATGATTTGGACATACCAACCATGCCCGCCTTGGACGCGGCATAGTTGCCCTGCCCCGGATTACCCGTGGCCCCCACAACGGATGAGATATTCACGATACGGCCCCAACGTGCCTTCATCATGCCGCGCAACACACCACGGCACAGACGCATGGTGGCCGTTAGGTTCACATCCAAAACCAAATTCCATTCGTCATCCGACATGCGCATGAACAGGTTATCCTTGGTGATCCCGGCGTTATTGACCAAAATATCAACGCTGCCCATCGCCTCAACCGCTTGCTTTGGAAGCGCCTCGACAGCCTCGGCATCCGACAGGTTACATGTCAAGATGTGACAGCGATCGCCCAATTCATTTGCCAAGGCCTCAAGCGGATCACGGCGTGTCCCGCTGATTGCAACAATTGCGCCCGCGGCATGTAGGGATTTTGCAATCGCGCCACCAATGCCACCTGATGCCCCTGTGATCAGTGCGTTTTTACCTGATAAATCAAACATCATTTTTTCCTTATGCTTGTGCCGCTGCGGCGGCATCTGCTGCTGTTCCAATCACTTTGCATTCAATGGCGCGATCAATGCGGCGCACCATGCCGCTCAGCGCCTTACCAGCCCCGATTTCCCAAATTTGATCCACGCCTTGGCTGGCCATCCACATCACAGATTCACGCCAGCGCACGGATCCTGTGACCTGCTGCACCAATAATTCGCGGATTTCGTCTGGATCACTGACCCCTGCGGCGCGCACATTGGACACCACGGGCACGGCGGGTGCCTGAATATTCACCGCGGCCAATGCCTCTTTCATCTTATCGGCAGCAGGTGCCATCAATTCACAATGGAAGGGCGCCGAAACGGGCAGCAACACCGCGCGTTTTGCCCCGCGTTCCTTGGCCAATTCTACCGCACGTTCCACGGCCGCCTTGTGACCTGACACAACCACTTGTCCCGGATCATTGTCATTTGCCGCCTGACACACTTCGCCCGCTGCGGCCTCCGCGGCCACAGATTGCACTGCGTCAAAATCCAAACCCAGCAACGCCGCCATCGCGCCAACGCCAACGGGCACGGCCGCTTGCATCGCCTCACCGCGCAAACGCAACAGGCGTGCAGTGTCCGCAACCGAAATCGCACCCGCCATCGCAAGTGCTGAATATTCGCCCAGTGAATGCCCCGCGACCATCGCCGCATCCATGATGCTCAACCCCTCGGCATCAAGCGCGCGGAATGCGGCCATTGATGTCGCCATCAACGCGGGTTGTGCGTTTTGCGTCAGCGTCAGGGTTTCAATGTCCCCTGCCCAAATCAGAACGCTTAGCTTTTCGCCAAGCGCCTCATCCACCTCATTAAAAATATCCATTGCGGCGGGATAGGCCTCTGCCAAATCCTTGCCCATGCCAATGCTTTGTGCCCCTTGTCCGGGACAAACGAATGCGCGTGCCAAATCATCCTCCGTCTCTATCGGTTGCCCCCAGATAGCCGCGCGGGGCGGCTTGCGCAATGGTGGTGTTCACATTTGCCCGTCTTCTGTGGCCAATTCATAGAGATGCCATGCCGCATGCCCAAATAAAGGCAGAGTCAGAAACAGCCCTAAAAACCACGGCAACATGTACAAAAATGTAAATCCCACAATGATTCAGAGCCCAAATCATCAAGTTAAAGAAATTGTTTTGAACCGCCCAAAATTTCGAACGCTAGGCGGGCGCGTGATCTTTCCATGGCGTGCCATGGTACCAATCATTGGCCATTCCCAACAGTTTGGCGTCCTGCCCTCGACCACCGACCAATTGCAGGCCTGCGGACAATCCCGCCGCACCAAACCCAATCGGCAGGTTTACAACAGGCAAACCAATCAGCCCTGCGGGGATCACTACCTGCATCCAACGGTGATAGGTATCCATTTCCACGCCCGCAATTTCGGTGGGATGCACCCAATCGATGGGAAATGGCCAAACTTGCGCAGAAGGCATCAAAAGCGCATCATATGTTTCAAACAGCTGTGCAGCCTTTTTAAACCAAATGGATCGCACGACAGATTGCTGATGCACCTCACGTGCGGACATGGCAAATCCACGCTCGATTTCCCAAATGGCGGCGGGTTTTAACAGATCACGCTTTTCTGGATCGTCGTAGAAAACGCCTGCTCCACTGGCCACCATCCATGATCGGAGTGTGATCCAAGACTCCCATAGGGCATCCATTGAAAATGGTACGTCGATCGCTGTCACATCCGCGCCCAAGGCGCGCAAATCCTCAACCGCGCGTTCAGAAATATCCATGATCCCATCGTCAAAGGGTAACCCCCAATCACCCAGCCATGCGATTTTCGCGCCCTTTAATACATGGGCATCCATATCCTTGGCAAAATCCGCTGTGGGTAATCCGTGGGGTTGGCGGGCATCTTGGCCCGATTGCACCGATAACAGTGTTGCCAAATCCTTGGGACACCGCGCCATTGGACCATTGGTTGCCAATTGGTGAAGGAAGCTATCGCCCAGCGGTTCTGAGGGCACTAAACCCCATGTGGGGCGCATACCATAGACGTTGTTCCATCCCGCAGGGTTGCGCAGGCTGCCCATCATGTCCGACCCATCGGCATAGCGCATCATCCCCGTAGCCAGCACAACCGCCGCCCCACCCGATGATCCACCTGCCGAACGCGTGGCGTCATAGGCATTGCCCGTAGCCCCATGTACGGGGTTAAACGTGTGACTACCCAAACCGAATTCGGGCGTATTGGTTTTGCCGATAATGATTGCCCCCGCGGCACGCAGTCGAGCCACCATGATATCGTCGGTTTTCACAAGGTTCTTTTTAAAAATCGGCGATCCCATCGAGGTTTCAAACCCCGCAGCATTTGCCAAATCCTTAATCGCGATGGGTTCCCCATGCAGCGGCCCGCGTTGATCCGTTGGAACCTGATCTGCCGCTACGGCCTGTTTCATCAAATCATCAGAATCTGCCAAACTTATGACGGCGTTCACACGTGGGTTATGCCGTTCAATCGCGTCCAGCGCAGATTGTATTTTTTCAACTACCGTGGTCATCCGTGCCCCTC
>JAAEZW010000275.1 GCA_018222665.1 Paracoccaceae bacterium | reverse complement strand
ATCATCATTATGTGGGGGTGCTGCCAACGTTTTTAGCAATGCGCGGAATCGCAATGTTACGCATTGCCGAATTGATCATCGAAAAGCGCCATTCAAACAACGCACACAGCATTCTGCAAATGGCGTAAATTTCCCACGCTTTCTTGACCATTTACGTGGAAATCGCTAACCCGCTTGGGACAGTATAACCCAAGGATTCATAACATGAGCAACCCATCAATTCTTATCCTCCCTGGTGACGGTATCGGACCGGAGGTCATGGCCGAAGTTCGCAAAATCATTTCATGGTACGGCGACAATCGCGACCTTGCATTTGATATATCCGAGGATTTAGTTGGCGGGGCGGCATATGACGCGCACGGCACACCATTGCATGACGACACTATGGCCAAAGCCCAAGAGGTAGACGCCGTTCTATTGGGTGCCGTTGGCGGACCAAAATATGACAACCTTGATTTTTCTGTGAAACCTGAACGCGGCCTTTTGCGCCTGCGCAAAGAAATGGACCTGTTCGCGAACTTGCGCCCAGCGCAATGTTTTGACGCACTTGCAGATTTCTCCTCTTTGAAAAAAGATGTGGTCGCTGGTTTGGACATCATGATCGTGCGCGAACTGACATCTGGCATCTATTTTGGTGAGCCACGCGGCATTTTTGAGGAAGGCAACGAACGAGTTGGCATCAACACACAACGTTACACAGAATCAGAAATCGAACGTGTTGCACGCAGCGCATTTGAATTGGCCCGTCGTCGTGGCAACAAGGTGTGTTCAATGGAAAAAGCGAACGTTATGGAATCTGGCATTCTTTGGCGGGAAGTTGTGCAAAAAGTTCACGACGAAGAATATGCGGATGTTGAACTATCACACATGTACGCAGATGCAGGTGCCATGCAACTTTGTCGCTGGCCAAAACAGTTTGATGTCATCGTAACCGATAACCTATTTGGTGATCTTCTTTCAGATGCGGCTGCAATGCTAACCGGATCGCTGGGCATGTTGCCATCTGCATCGCTGGGTGCCCCAATGGCAAATGGCCGTCCAAAGGCACTATATGAACCCGTACACGGATCGGCACCCGACATTGCGGGTGAAGGCAAAGCGAACCCAATCGCCTGTATCCTAAGTTTCGCAATGGCGTTGCGCTATAGCTTTGACCAAGGCGCAGAGGCAGATCGCCTAGAACAAGCGGTTGAAAAAGTGTTGGCCGATGGCGTTCGCACAGCGGATCTGTTGGGCGAGGAGGGTGTGACACCTGTTTCAACATCTGAAATGGGCGACGCGATTATCGCAGCACTCAACGCATCATTGTAAGAGAGTTTTAATTTAACTCTTGCATGAATGACCCGCAGTGTGATTTTGCTAAAACAATAGCATTATTCCTGCGGGTTAATTTATGTCTGCTAACGCCAAAGGCGCACTTTTCGCATTACTCGGTTTCGCACTCTTCTCGGCACATGATGTGGCGGTGAAATATTTAGGCGGACAATACTCGACTTTCCAAATCATCTTTTTCTCGGTCTTGTTTAGCTTTCCAATGGTATTTTTGATGCACCTTCGGGAACGCAATGCGGATAATTTGTTCCCGAAACATCCTTGGTGGTCGCTGCTGCGCGTCGTGGCAACCGTGGTTACGGGGATATCGGCGTTTTATGCATTTTCCGTGCTTCCTTTGGCACAGACTTATGCGTTTCTTTTTGGCATGCCTCTGTTGATCACGGTTTTATCTGTACCAATGCTCGGCGAACGTGTCGGGATACATCGGGGCAGCGCGGTCGTTGTTGGTCTGATTGGTGTTTTGGTGGTTCTGCGGCCTGGGTATGTTGAATTAGGATTGGGCCATGCGGCAGGTTTGACGGCAGCCGTTGGCGCCGCAATTTCATCGTTGATTGTGCGAAAAATCGGGAACGAAGAACGCAGTACCGTTTTGATGATTTATCCAATGTTTGCCAATCTGTTGTTGATGGCCGCATTATTACCTGGCCGCTACGTTCCAATGGCACTGTTTGATTTGGGGACTGTGGCGACAATGGCGATATTGGCATCGCTCGCCTCTCTATGCATCATCTTGGCTTATAAAAACGGTGAAGCCAGCGTCGTGGCACCCATGCATTATTCGCAAATGATATGGGCGATTATCTATGGATATTTCTTTTTTGCCGAACTGCCTGACAGGTTCACATTGATTGGGGCATGTATCATCATCTCAAGCGGCTTATACGTTGTCTTTCGCGAGAGCCGTGTCACAGTTTCCAAAAACACACCCGTCCTGCGGAACAAAAGCCGCGCAGAAACAGGAACAACGCCCAGGATCTCAACCCTTATTAATAAGACAAATTAGGCATCAAGAAACATCCGCAATTTTTGTTCCAATGTTTTGATTTCAAAGGGCTTGGCGATATAATCATCTATACCCGAGGCAAAACATTGGTCGGCGTCCCCCTTCAGCGCATTGGCCGTGATTGCGATAATGGGGGTACGGTTCATGAATTCAGCCTGTTCAATATCACGCAGTGCGCGCGACATTTCAAAGCCATCCAACACAGGCATATGACAATCCAACAGGATCATATCGTAATCACCCTCTTGCCACATTGTTAGGCCTTCTTGACCATTGCGAGCAATATCCGCGTTAAAGCCCAGAATTTCCAACTGTTTCAACATAACGATGCGATTGATTTCGTTATCTTCAACGAACAAGATTTTCTTTTCGCCACGCGCGCGCATATCAGGCTGCGCTTGGTCCGAATTTACAGATAAATCAGTGGAATTCTCGGTGTTTAGACGTCCTGCCAGTAACCCAAACGCCCGATGCAGTTCTGTTGGCAGTGCAGGATACAACTGCGTTCGGAAAACGTCGTCCTGCAACAGACCCAAACGTTCTGCACGGTTGGCTGTCATCATCAAAAATTGAGGGTTTTCAAAACGTTCACGCAGCTGTTCTTGCCAACCGACGATGCGGTCAGGAGAACCGCTGCTGAGGACAAAAATCTTTTGGCCTTTAGTCGGGATATTCGAAGCGTTCAAATCATACTCTGCAACATGCGTTTGCACATCAACGCCCTGCGCAGTTAGATATCGTTTAATCTCTTCGTGTCCATCCGCGGTCTCATCAGCGATCCAATCCACAGACAACCCAGAAATATCTACCAAATTCGATGGTGCCCGAAGAGGTTCAAGTGGAAGGAAAACGGAAACCTCGGTTCCAACATCTTGTTCACTAATCAATTGAATGCGCCCATCCATTCGATTGACCAAATGAAGCGAAATTACCAAACCCAATCC
>JAAEZW010000274.1 GCA_018222665.1 Paracoccaceae bacterium | reverse complement strand
ACTGGGATAGGCAGGGGTGCATCCATGCCGACTGACCGCAAAGGCGCCACAGGCATTGGCGTATTTTAACGCAACTGGCCATGCTTCCCCATCAAGCCATCCTTTTAGCAGGCCAGACATAAATCCATCCCCTGCCCCAAGAACATTAAACACCTCAATCGGAAAGCCAGGGCCCGCCTCACCCTCATCCAAACTGTCTGGGATATCGCCCGTAAAGGCAACAGCCCCCGCAGCCCCGCGTTTACAGACCAGCGTCGCCGCCGATACGCCACGCACGGCGCGCAGGGCCTCAATCGTATTCGTGCTGCCCCCTGCGATGTGGAACTCTTCTTCTGTTCCGACAATCAGGTCAAACAAATGAAGCGTGCTTTGCAGTTTTTGCGTTACTGCCTCGCTTTCTACAAAGCGGCTTTCGCCGTCCCCGTGTCCCGCAACACCCCAAAGGTTGGGACGATAATCAATATCCAATGCTGTCTGAAGACCTTCGTCACGCGCGATCTTTAGCGCCTTGATCGTCGCGGCCTCAACCTGTGGATTGCTCAGATGCGTGCCCGTGGCGACAACCGCGCGGGCCGTGCGTATAAAATCGGGATCAATGTCATCTTCACAAAGTCCCATATCCGCGCAATTTTCACGGTAAAAGATCAATGGAAACTGCTCTTCATCCCGAATGCCCAGCAAAACCAAGGCCGTCAGACGATCAGGATCAATTTTGACCCCGGATGTTTCAACGCCCTCTCGCTGAAGCTGTTCAATGATAAAGCGTCCCATATGTTCATCGCCAACACCCGTAATCACAGCGCTGCGCAACCCAAGGCGGGATGTTCCACAAGCGATATTCGTCGGCGATCCACCAATGTATTTGTCAAACGATCCCATATCCTCAAGGCGCCCACCAATTTGCGCGCCATATAAATCAACAGATGATCGACCGATGGTGATTAAGTCCAAAGATGTCATTACACGTCACCCAATTTCACGGGCATCCCTGTTTTCGCGGATTGCGTTGCGGCCTCGGCCATGGCCAAGGCATCAATGCCGTCTGCTAGGGTGACTGGAATATCGGCGCCATTGGTCAACGCATCCACAAATGCACCCCATTCCGCCGCATAGGCAGGCATGTACCGTTCCAGGAAGAAATAGGTTGGTTTTGCGCCTGTCACCCCATTGGTGGTTGATTTGACAACAGTGTTTTCCAACATGTTTTGCGCCTGCAACAACCCCTCGGACCCAAGCAATTCGACCCGCTGATCATATCCATAAACAGCACGACGCGAGTTTTTGATAACGGCAATGCGGCCATCGGCATATGTCAGCGTTACAACAGCCGTATCCACATCACCCGCCGCGCCGATTTCGGGATCAACAATACAGCTGGCAGTTGCCATGACGGACTCTGGCGCCTCACCCATCATAAAATTCGCCATGTCAAAATCATGGATCATCATATCGCGGAACAATCCGCCCGATACTTTCACATAGGAAATCGGGGGTGGTGCCGGATCAAAGGATGTAATCGACAACAGCTCTGCCTTGCCAATTTCCCCTGCATCAAGGGCCGTTTTCATCGCGCCAAAGTTTGGATCAAATCGACGGTTAAATCCAATCATCACAGGCTGTCCTGTTGGGGCCGAATTGGCCAAACAAGTGCGTGCGCGTTCCAGACTTAGGTCCACTGGTTTTTCGCACAAAACGGCCTTGCCCGCTGCTGTCGCGGCCTCGATTAAATCGGAATGTGTATCGGTTGAGGTTGCAATCAAAACCGCATCAATCGAAGGATCCGCAATAATTTCATCTGTTGTGCGCGCCTCTGCACCATATTCGGCAGCCAGTTTTTGCGCATTTTTTGGAAAATAGTCTGAGACCGCCACCAGCGTACTGCCCGCATGCGCAGAAATCGCCGTTGCATGTACCCCCGCAATGCGGCCCGCGCCCAGCAAACCAATTTTCAACATAGTGTTTTCTCCGTTCCATGGGGCGCTTCCCCAGTTTAAATGTTAGCGGTAAACTTGCGCGTCACATTGGATCGCTGATTTAAAAACTGCAAGTCCCGATTGTATGAATTATATCCGTGTTACAGGGTGAATACCGCGCGAAACGCCTCAAGCGCGTCTTCTTCTTTATCGCGCGCAAAGGCTTCTAGTCCCACCGGGCCGTCATAGCCCATTTCGTGCAGCGCACGCGTAATCATCGGCCAATTCATTTCACCCGTTCCAGGTTCGAAGCGCCCCGGGTTATCAGCCACCTGAACCTCGCCAATCCATGGCAAACAGGACTGTGCATGACGAATAACATCCCCTTCACCAATCTGAGTATGATAAAGATCAAGATTAATTTTCAACTCGGGTCGATCCACAGTGCTGACAAGGTTCAAAACATCCATTGTCGAATTGAATGGACACCCCGGATGTTCCCGCAGGTTAAGGTTTTCTAAGGTGAATTGAACACCCTCTTCTTCTGCTAAATCACAGATACGATGCAGCGTATCGCGCGCTTTTAACCACATTCCCGGCGCCACGTGGTTCAGTTGTTGAACTGGCAGACCAAAATCACCCAATCCCGTTCCATGTAGGTTCAGGCGATCCACCCCCAACCGTTTGCCAATTTGTGCAGTTTCGCGTGCCGATTGCAAAAGCATATCTGCACCTTCATCATCCGCCAATCGACCAACCAGATACCCGTTCATGATGGTGAAATTTGCACCCGTCTTTTCCAAGGCATCCAAATCCCACGCGGGCCAATTCCAAAGCCCAACGCCAAACCCCATTTCATTCAGGCGTGCTGCACGCCAATGAATTGGTTTGTCCTGCCACAGCATTTCTGCACATGCCGCAAGTTGAAACGTCATTTTAGTTTCCTTCCAACGTAATGCTACGCCCTTCCAGCGCACTTTGACGTGCCGCATCCAAGACCGCAAGCGTACGCGCCCCAACCAATGCCGTAACGGGGGGTTCGCCGCCCGTCTTCACAGCCTCGGCAAAGGCTTCATAATAATCGTGATAGCGGCCTTGTTCGGACGGGATCACCTTTCGACCATTTTTGGTGGCAAGGATCCCCCAGTTTTCTTTGGGCTCATATCCCCACCCTGCTAAGTCATCAACGGGACGTTTGCCCGCAAAAATATCCTGCGCTTGGATATCAATCGTCTTGGACACATAGCTGCCAAGATCGCCAAGAGCACGCAGTTCACGGTCATCAATAAAATTGCGTTTGCACGCCGACACGTGACTGTGGGCACCGGACGTGTGACGCAAGGTGATCGTGAAACTGACATCTGTTGGCCCCTCTGGCAGGTCTACAATATCCATCTGTGCATCGACAGTTTGCACAGAACCAAGCAGATAAATCA
>JAAEZW010000273.1 GCA_018222665.1 Paracoccaceae bacterium | reverse complement strand
ATTTTGCACCCTGATCAATACCGCTTTGCACCAAGCCTAGGATGTTTTGTTTCGCGGCCGCTGTGACAACGGGGCCATAATCCACATCATCCCCTGCTGTGTATGGCCCAACCTTTAGTTTTTCGATGCGTGGCACTAAAGCTTTGATCAAACGATCTGCGGTTTCTTCGCCCACAGGTACGGCAACTGAAATCGCCATGCAACGTTCGCCCGCCGCGCCATAGCCTGCGCCAACCAATGCATCGGCTGCCTGATCCATATCCGCATCTGGCATGACGATCATGTGGTTTTTCGCGCCGCCAAAACACTGAACCCGTTTGCCGTTTGCGCAGCCACGGCCATAGATATATTCCGCAATCGGAGTTGATCCGACAAAGCCAACAGATTGGATTGTGTCGTTGTCCAGGATCGCGTCAACCGCCTCCTTATCGCCATTGACGACCTGCAAGATGCCTTTTGGTAGGCCTGCTTCTTCCATCAATTCTGCAAGCATCAAGGGTACGGATGGATCACGCTCCGATGGTTTCAGGATGAATGCGTTGCCGCAAACGATCGCTGGGGCGAACATCCACATTGGGATCATTGCAGGGAAGTTAAACGGTGTGATACCCGCAGTGACGCCAAGCGCCTGACGCATCGAATACATGTCAATGCCTGGACCCGCGCTGTCGGTGAATTCACCCTTTAGCATCTGTGGCGCACCGATGCAGTATTCCACAACCTCGAGCCCGCGCTGAACGTCGCCTTTTGCATCGGGGATTGTTTTGCCGTGTTCGCGACTTAGGGCTTCTGCCAATTTGTCCATGTCACGGTTTAGCAGACTGACAAATTTCATCATCACGCGTGCACGGCGTTGTGGGTTCACTTTTTCCCAAGCAACTTGTGCCTCTGCGGCGATCTCAACAGCCTTGGCCATTTCGTCGGCGCTGGCCAATGGGACTTTGGCTTGGACTTCGCCCGTTGCAGGGTTGTAGACATCTGCAAAACTGCCAGATGTGCCTTTGACGTGTTCGCCGCCAATGTAATGGGTTAATTCTTGCATTATAGACCTCACTTAGAATTTGGCGCAGGATACCCTTGCAATTTTACTTAGCAAAGAGGAAAGTTCTCAAAGATGTTTTGCATTTTTGCAAAAGGATGGGGCATGGAACACAATTGGGATGATCTGCGGGTCTTTTTGGCAGTGGCGCGGGATGAAACGCTCTCTGCTGCGGGAAAACGTTTAAAGATTGATCCTGCCACCGTTGGGCGGCGCATTTCAAGAATGGAAGAGCGTTATGGAACGCCGCTCTTTGCGAAGTCGCCCTCGGGCTATGCATTGACCGATGCGGGATCGCGTTTAATGCCGCACGCAGAAAAGATGGAGCAAGTCATCAGTGGGTTGGACGAAGATTTGGGGCAGGCGACAGGATCGCTTAGTGGTCAAATTCGTATCGGCGCACCAGATGGATGTGCAAATTTCATTCTGCCCCAAGTGTGCGCGCGGATTGCCGATCAGAACCCTGATTTGGATATTCAAATTGTCGCCCTGCCGCGGGTCGTGAACCTGTCAAAACGCGAGGCGGATATGGCCATTGCCGTTAGCCCACCCACCTCTGGACGCCTAAGCGTTCAGAAACTGTGCGATTATCATCTGCACCTTGCGGCCTCTCGACAATATTTAGATGCAAATGGACAGATTGCCTCCGTGCAAGATTTGTTGGGGCATCGTATCGTCGGCTATATCAGTGATATGATTTTCGACAAAGAATTGGACTATATATCGGATCTGGGACTCGAGCGTGTGCAATTGGCGTCAAACTCTGTTTCTGTGCAGTTCAATTGGTTGCGTACTGAAGCAGGGGTGGGCATCGTCCATGATTTTGCACTGCCTTTTGCCCCCAATCTACAACGTATCCTAACAGATGAAATCGTCTTTAAGCGCAGCTTTTATTTAGTGCGTCATGCCGATGATCGCCGCCTAGAACGGATGAACCGATTTGCAAGCGCCCTGAGTCACGAGATCGCAAAAGAAATCGATCGATTAGAGCGCTTTGCTTGACTGAAAATTAAATTGGCTGCAAGCTGAAATTATTGTAATAAAGTTGCGAGGCGTAGTCATGTTGGTCCAACAGATTTTAGCGTCTAAAGGCAGTGGCCAAGTGATCACGGTGACGCCAGAAACAAGTGTCGCGGATGTAACTCTGATCCTTAGCAAACACCGAATAGGTTCTGTCGTCGTCTCGGCAGATGGAAAAACTGCCGAAGGGATCCTGTCAGAACGCGATATTGTGTGTTCCATGGCGATGCATGGTGCTGATATCGTCAATGATCCTGCATCAAAACATATGACATCAAAATTGGTAACCTGTTCATTGGGGGCCACCGCAGACCAAGTTTTAAAAACAATGACCGAAAAACGGTTTCGTCATATGCCTGTTGTTGAAGGTAGTGAAATGGTCGGAATTGTAACGATCGGCGATGTCGTGAAAGCACGCATGAGCGAGCTTGCTATGGAAAAAGATGCACTTGAGGGCATGATCATGGGCTACTAGGTCTTGCAATTGGTCCTGTAATATTGTTGCGTGGCGACACCTAACGACGACAGGGCCGACTATGCGTATTGGACTTTATCCTGGAACCTTTGACCCAATTACATTGGGGCACATTGATATTATTCGCCGCGGGGCAATGTTGGTGGACCGATTGGTCATTGGCGTTGCGATTAACCGCGATAAGGGCCCGATGTTTTCTTTAGAGGAACGGGTTGCGATGATCGAGGCGGAATGCGCGGTGTTGTCCAAAGAAACAGGTACAGAAATCCTGCCACACCCCTTTGAAACTCTATTGATAGATTGCGCACACGAGGTCGGGGCGCAGGTGATTGTACGCGGTTTGCGTGCGGTTGCGGATTTCGAATATGAATTTCAGATGGTGGGCATGAACCGCGCGATGGACAGTTCTGTTGAAACCGTTTTCCTTATGGCCGAAGCAAAACACCAAGCGATTGCATCAAAACTTGTGAAAGAGATTGCACGTTTAGATGGAGACGTTAGCAAATTTGTGACGCCCCATGTGCGCAATCAATTGCTTGCGAAACTGGGCAAGGCCTGAACGTCTGCCCAAATTTTTCCAAATTTCACCGCAATTTAAACATCTTGGCGCATTAAACAATTCGCAGTTCAGGCCCTTAGGTGTGTTATGGAATATGCGATTTTGGGCAATGCTGCGTTTTTTGCTGTGGCCTTTGCCATGCAAATAGGATGTATGTCGTGGGATATGCTCGGGTTCGGGCAGAACGATGATGATATTGCCGTCAAAAACCTGATCCAGAACCAGATCCCGAAGATGTGAAAAACACCAATTACACCG
>JAAEZW010000272.1 GCA_018222665.1 Paracoccaceae bacterium | reverse complement strand
TTCATCGTCAAATGAAATATCCTCGGCCGCGACACCCATTTTATCCGCAAGATAAAGGGTAAAGCTTTCGATCATTTTATCTACCGTCGCCAAGGTGGCGTTGTTTTGCACGGTGACCGAACGCGATCCGCCTGTGCCCCCACCCTGTTTGATCAGATCACTGTCGCCCTGAACCACGATGATTTTATCCAGTGGGATACCCGTTTGATCGGATAGGAATTTCGCATAAACCGTTTCATGCCCCTGCCCGTTTGATTGCGTGCCGACAAAAATACAAACCGTTCCATCGTCGTTAAATTCAACACGCGTACTTTCGCTTGGATCACCTAGGATGGATTCAATATAAAAACACAGGCCTTGACCGCGCAGTTTTCCGTTCGCCTCGGACGCGGATTTGCGCGCCCCAAAGCCCGCCCGATCACAGGCGATTTCAGCATGATTTAATACGCGCGAAAAATCACCCACGTCATAGGTTTCACCCGTAGTTGTCTTATACGGAAACTTTTCCACGGGGATAAAGTTTTTGTGGTGCAATTCCCACAGATCTACACCCAATTCACGCGCGGCACGATCCATCAGGCGCTCAAGGACATAAATCGCCTCGGGGCGGCCCGCACCGCGATAGGCGTCCACTTGTGTCGTGTTGGTATAATATCCCTTCACACTCAGATAGGTGGCCTGCACATCATAGGTGCCCATCAAAACCCGTGAAAACAGTTGTGTTTGAATGGGTTGCGCAAATTGCGAATTATAGGCCCCCATGTTGCAATCCGTATGCACGCGGTAGGCCTGAATGCGGTGATTGGCATCAAATGCAAATTCCGCCCATGACACCAAATCGCGCCCTGCATTGTCGGTTAGCATCGCTTCTGTGCGATCTGACATCCAACGCACGGGACGACCCAATGTCATCGCGGCATGGGCCAGGACATAAGCCTCTGGATATGCCATGGCCTTCATCCCAAATCCACCGCCTGTGTCAGGGTTGGTGACGCGGATGTTATCCTTGGGCATGTTTAACATTTGGCTTAGGCGGTTCCAATGGGCCCAAACCCCTTGGGCATTTATGGCAACATGCAAACGTTCGCCGTCGAATTCCGCATAACATCCACGCGGTTCGATGGAATTCACGATAACGCGGTTGTCCCCCACCTCTAGCTTCACCACATGTGCGGCCTTATCAAATTCCGATTGGGTTTTTTCGGCGTCCCCCATTTCCCAGTCAAATGCCAGGTTGCCAGGCGCCTCCGCATGGATATCGATGTCACCCGGAGCCAGTGCCAATTGGACAGGCAATTCATCATAATCAAATTCAATCAACTCGGCCGCATCGCGGGCCTGCTGCATGGTATCGGCAAAAATCAACGCAACAGGTTCACCCACATGGCGCACACGATCAACGGCCAACAAGGGGCGCGGTGGTTTTGCCCCATCAGTACCGTCACGGTTTTTCACAACAGTACCTTCCAAATCCATGGAAATGCCCGCAGCAATCAGATCAGCCGCTGTAATCACAGCGGCGACACCCTCACTCTCACGCGCATCAATGACGTCCAGATTGGTAATCACACCATGCGCAATGGGTGAGCGGAAAACAAACGCATGCAGCGCATCGGCAGGCGCAATATCGTCAATGTATTTACCAAATCCTTTTAAAAAACGCTGGTCCTCTAGGCGTGTAATAGGTTGGCTTTTTCCAAACTTATCCATGTGGTTTCAATCCCGTTGATCCGTCTCTAATTTGTGCGAACACTACTCATAGATTTAGGGCTGTCCAACCCTTTTCCACCTTTTAATGAAAACTCCTGTGTATTCGTGACGCAACGTGCAGAAATTCTTGGCAATGTTGCTTTCCCTTTTGGGAAAATCGGGTTAGACCCATCCGCGCAAAACAACACGATGAATAGGCAGTTTCATGGCACTGGAAAAAACCTTCGACACTGGCACGGCAGAAGCGCGCATTTATGCAGCATGGGAACAGGCAGGATGTTTTAAAGCGGGCACAAATGCCACGCGGGATGAAACATTCACCATCATGATCCCGCCCCCCAATGTGACGGGTGTTTTGCACATGGGCCATGCATTCAACAACACCTTGCAGGATATTTTGATCCGTTGGAAACGCATGCAGGGGGTTGATACCCTGTGGCAACCTGGAACCGATCACGCAGGGATTGCCACGCAAATGGTTGTCGAACGTGAATTGGCCAAAGCGGGTGAGCCAAGCCGCGCTGAAATGGGCCGTCAGGCGTTTTTGGCCAAAGTCTGGGAATGGAAAAAACAATCAGGTGGTACCATCATCAATCAGCTAAAACGCTTAGGCGCCAGCTGTGATTGGGACCGCACCGCATTCACTATGTCAGGTGCACCCAATGCCCCTGCGGATGAGGATGGAAATTTCCACGACGCCGTCATCAAAGTTTTTGTAGAGATGCATAACAAGGGCCTGATTTATCGCGGCAAACGTTTGGTCAACTGGGACCCGCATTTTGAAACGGCGATTTCGGATCTTGAAGTCGAAAACATCGAAGTTGCAGGCCACATGTGGCATTTCAAATATCCATTAGCAGATGGTCAAACCTATACCTACGTGGAAAAGGACAAAGATGGGAACATAACGCTTAGTGAAGAACGCGACTATATCTCAATCGCGACAACGCGCCCTGAAACCATGCTGGGCGATGGCGCGGTTGCGGTACATCCCAGCGATGAACGCTATGCGCCGATTGTTGGTAAACTGTGTGAAATTCCTATCGGCCCAAAGGAACATCGCCGTTTGATCCCAATCATTACCGATGAATACCCCGATCCTGATTTCGGATCAGGTGCGGTGAAGATCACAGGCGCGCATGATTTCAACGACTATCAGGTGGCCAAGCGTGGCGGCATCCCGATGTACAACCTGATGGACACATGCGCCGCGATGCGCATTGATGGCCGCCCTTACGCAGAAGAGGCCGCCGAGGCGCAGCGCATTGCAAATGGCGAAATCGAATGGGACGAAAATAAAATCGCCGTCATGAACCTTGTCCCCGATGAGTATCGCGGGCTGGATCGGATGGAGGCCCGTGAACGGGTTGTCGCCGCCATTACGGCCGAGGGCAATGCCCTCATGATCCCAAACCCCAAAGCGGGTGAGGACGGCGAAGCCGATCTAATCCCACACGTGGAAAACAAACCAATCATGCAGCCCTTTGGTGATCGATCGAAAGTCGTGATTGAACCCATGCTGACCGATCAATGGTTCGTCGATACCGCCAAAATCGTTGGCCCCGCCTTGGACGCGGTGCGCGACGGAACCGTGAAAATCATTCCAGAGTCAGGCGAAAAGACATATTATCATTGGCTGGAAAACATCGAACCCTGGTGTATTTCGCGCC
>JAAEZW010000271.1 GCA_018222665.1 Paracoccaceae bacterium | reverse complement strand
GAAAATTGGTTCGCCTATGTGCTTGCGCTCATCTTTCTTGTATTCCGTCCCCAAGGTCTCTTTGGTGACAAAATCATCGAAAGGGTATGATGGGATGAAATACTCAAACGCAAATTTCCTGATGCAATCCACTGAATCAATTCTTTGCTCGGAGGCGAAATAATGTTCTACCGTGAGGCTGGAGATTTCAAAACCTCCTATCAAGATGACAACCAAACCTTTCCGATCAAATTTGATCGCTACCGGTACTACTTCGTATTGTTCGTTGCATTCGCAGTCATACCATTCGCGATCAATGATTATTGGGTGAATGCGGTTTTCTTACCGTTCCTTATCTATTCCATCGCCGCTATCGGTTTGAATATTCTGACGGGATATTGCGGTCAAGTATCTTTGGGGACAGGCGGATTTATGGCGGTTGGAGCGTACGCCGTTTACAAGTTAATGACTGCGTTTCCTGAAGTAAATGTTCTGATCCATGTCATCTTGGCAGGTGGGATAACAGCGATAGTTGGTGTCCTTTTTGGCCTCCCCTCGCTACGGATTAAAGGGTTCTATCTGGCGGTTGCCACCCTTGCAGCGCAATTCTTCTTAGTTTGGCTGTTTAACCGAGTTCCTTGGTTTTACAATTACTCAGCATCTGGTCAGATCTCTGCACCTGAGCGCACGTTCCTGGGAATGCCAATCACCGGTGCGAATACTGAAGCTTGGGTGGCATATCTTATATGCTTGGTATTTGTCACATGTTCGGCGATTATCGCACGAAATCTCACCCGGGGTTCGCTTGGTCGAAAGTGGATGGCCATCCGCGACATGGATATCGCGGCCGAGATTATCGGGGTAAACCCGCTGGGTGCGAAACTAAGCGCATTTGCGATTTCATCCTTCTTTGTTGGTGTGTCGGGTGCATTGTTCTTTGCCGTTTATCTTGGCGCAGTTGAGGTGGGCGAGGTATTTGGCATCAATAAATCATTCTTGGTGTTGTTCATGATTATCATCGGTGGCTTGGGTTCAATTTTTGGCAGCTTTGCTGGTGCGGCCTTCTTGGTGTTATTGCCAGTATTCTTGAAGAACGTGTTGGTGGGTGGCCTTGGCTGGCCAACCGATTTGGCAGCACACCTTGAATTCATGATCGTGGGCGGTTTGATCATCGTCTTTTTGATTGCTGAACCACACGGAATTGCGCAATTATGGCGCATAACAAAAGAAAAATTACGGCTTTGGCCCTTCCCACATTAGGGCCTAAGTTATTCGATCAGGAACAAACCCTGACAATATCAACCATCGGAAAATTATGGGAGGACCAAACCGATGAAACACAAACTGATTACCGCCTTCGTTGCGGGATTAATGACAGCAGCACCTGCACTAGCAGAACTCACATATTCGTCGCTCAGTTACCGAACAGGGCCTTACGCGGCAAACGGCATTCCATTTGCAGATGGTTATGCTGATTATTTCACTTTGCTGAATGAACGTGACGGTGGCATCGGTGGAGAACCTATCCGCTTAATCGAATGTGAAACTGGTTATAACACTGAAAAAGGTGTCGAGTGTTACGAAGCAACAAAAGGAGAGGGGGTGCTGGTATATGAACCTCTTTCAACAGGGATTACATATCAGCTAATTCCAAAGGCTACAGCAGATGGTATTGCTATCCACTCTGGTGGCTACGGGCGTACCTCTGCAAAAAACGGTCAAGTTTTCCGGAATGTGTTTAACTATCCCGCAAACTATTGGGACGGTGCATCAGTCGCGATAAAACACCTGCTTGATCTAAATGGTGGAGATCTATCTGGTAAAAAAGTTGCTCTAGTCTATCACAATTCTGCGTACGGTAAGGAACCTATCCGCACATTGGAGGAGCTATCAAAGAAGCATGGCTATGACTTATCATTGCTTCCAGTTGATCACCCAGGTCAGGAACAAAAATCACAGTGGCTACAAATCCGCCGTGATCGTCCGGATTATGTCCTAATGTGGGGCTGGGGTGTTATGAACCAAGTGGCAATCCAAGAAGCCGTGAACATTCGTTTTCCAATGGAGAACTTTATTGGCATATGGTGGTCTGGTTCTGAAAACGATGTGTTGCCAGCGGGTGCCAAGGCGAACGGCTATAAAGCACTAACATTCCATAACGTCGGTAACGAGTTCCCAATTTTTGACGATATTCAGACTTACGTTGTAGACAAAGGGAAAGCTGCCGGTGCCGGTGATCAAATTGGCACGGTGCTTTACAACCGCGGAATGTATGCAGCGATGCTAGCCGCAGAAGCTGCTAAAACTGCTCAAGGTATTACTGGCAAATCTGCAATTTCTCAAGCTGACATGATAAAAGGGATGGAAGCGCTGGAAATTACAGAGGCGAAGATGGCTGCACTAGGCTTGCCTAACTTTGGCCCAAGCTTCTCTGTGAGTTGTCAGAACCATGGTGGTGACGGTCTGGTTGCGGTCTCGCAGTGGGACGCCAATGCAGGTAAGTGGAGTTTAATCACAGATTTCGTGCAATCTGACCAAGATGTGCTGAACGCCTTGATCGAGGAAGACAGTGCTGCGTACGCTGCAGAAAACAACATTACACCGAACTGTAACTAATGTGAATTTGGCCTCCGCCACTGCGCGGGGGCCAACCCTTAACCTTTTTTCGAATTGGAAAGAAACCCGATGCTGGACGTATCACAAGACCAAGAAACACTGCTCGAAGTGAACAATATTGAGGTGATCTATAACCACGTTATTTTGGTTCTTAAGGGCGTATCATTGCGCGTACCCAAAGGTGGTATAACTGCGCTTTTGGGTGGAAACGGCGCTGGTAAGTCTACGACGCTCAAATCTATTTCCAATTTACTCCAATCTGAACGCGGTGAAGTGACCAAAGGAATGGTGTCTTATCGCGGCGAACGGGTCGACCAAACGGACCCTGCTGAAATGGTGCGGCGAGGGGTTGTTCAAGTTATGGAAGGACGTCATTGCTTCGAACACCTTACCGTTGAAGAAAATTTAATGACGGGAGCATACACGCGAACAGATGGACGCGCTGCCATCGAAAGTAATCTAGAAATGGTTTACAGTTACTTTCCTAGACTAAAAGAACGAAGAAAGTCTTTAGCTGGGTACACATCTGGGGGCGAGCAACAAATGTGCGCACTGGGCAGAGCTTTAATGTGCCAACCAGAAATGATCTTGTTGGATGAACCTTCGATGGGGCTTGCACCGCAATTGGTTGAACAGATTTTTGAAATCGTGAAGTCTATTAATGAGAACGAGGGAGTAACATTCCTTCTCGCCGAACAGAACACAAACGTCGCTTTGCGCTATGCGCACTATGGATACATACTGGAATCAGGCCGCGTGGTAATGGATGGATTTGCAGCTGAATTACGTGAAAATCCTGATGTT
>JAAEZW010000270.1 GCA_018222665.1 Paracoccaceae bacterium | reverse complement strand
TTGTGAGCGTGCTCACAATCTCTTCAAGTGAGCTGGTCGAGGTTTGCTTTTCCCCCAAGCGACGCACAGAAACGCTGCGCTCTTCCACTTCGCGCATGCCGCAGGCCAAAATCACAGGCACCTTGCCAACAGAATGTTCGCGCACCTTATAGTTGATTTTTTCGTTGCGTAGATCCAATTCGGCGCGCACGCCTTTGGCACGCAATGCCGCGACAACTTCCTGACAATACTCATTTGCATCCGATACAATTGCGGCTACAACAACCTGACGGGGGGCTAACCAAAACGGCAGACGACCCGCAGAGCTTTCAATCAGGATCCCGATAAAGCGTTCAAATGATCCCAATACGGCACGGTGTAACATTACGGGGCGGTGTTTTTGGCCGTCCTCTGCGATGTAATTCGCATCCAAGCGTTCAGGCAGAACGAAATCAACCTGCAATGTGCCACACTGCCAATCACGTCCAATCGCATCCGTTAGAACGAATTCCAGTTTCGGCCCGTAAAATGCCCCTTCTCCGGGGTTCAATTCAAAATCATATCCTGCGGCTTCTGTCGCGCTGCGCAGGGCGTTTTCCGATTTATCCCAAACTTCGTCGCTACCCGCACGTTGTTCAGGACGATCAGAGAATTTGATCGAAAAGTTTTCAAAGCCCAGATCACGGTAGATCTTTGACAGAAATTCAATGAACTTCTTGGTTTCCGCCTCGATCTGATCTTCGCGACAGAAAATATGCGCGTCATCTTGGGTGAACCCACGCACACGCATAATACCATGCAATGCGCCCGAGGGTTCATATCGGTTACAGCTGCCAAATTCGGCCATACGCAAGGGCAGATCACGATAGGATTTCAAGCCCTGATTATAAACCTGAACGTGGCAGGGGCAGTTCATGGGTTTTAGGGCATTGATCGCCTTTTCACGCGCATGTTCTTCGTCCACTTCGACGATGAACATGTTTTCCTGATATTTATCCCAGTGGCCCGAGGCCTCCCACAATTTGCGATCCACAACTTGGGGGGTGTTCACCTCGACATATCCGCCACGTTCCTGTTGGCGGCGCATGTAATCCTGCAGGGTTGTGTAAATCTTCCATCCATTTGGATGCCAAAAGATTTGGCCAGGCGCTTCTTCTTGCATGTGGAACAGGTCCATTTCGCGCCCCAACTTGCGGTGGTCACGTTTTGCGGCCTCTTCCAGCATGGTCAGATGCGCCTTTAGCTGTTCTTTGTTCAAAAACGCCACACCATAGATCCGCTGCAATTGTTCGCGCGAACTGTCCCCGCGCCAATAGGCGCCCGCAACATGCATCAATTTGAACCCATCTGCGGGAACTTGACCTGTGTGTTGCAGGTGGGGACCGCGGCACAGGTCCTGCCATTCGCCGTGCCAATACATGCGAATGGGTTCGTTTCCGGGGATCGATTCAATCAATTCAACCTTAAAGGGTTCGTTTGTATCTTTATAATGCTGGATTGCGCGATCACGCTTCCATACCTCGGTGCGTACGCCGTCCCGCAGGTTGATGATGTCCTTCATCTTTTTCTCAATCAGGCCTAAATCCTCTGGGGTAAAGGGCTCTTTGCGATCAAAATCGTAATACCACCCATTATTTATGACAGGGCCAATTGTGACTTTGACATCGGGCCAGATTTCTTGGACCGCGCGCGCCATGATATGCGCCAGATCGTGACGCACCAATTCCAATGCGGGCTCTGCGTCTTTCATGGTGTTGATGGCAATTGTCGCATCTGCATCAATGGGCCATTGCAGATCATAATGCGCATCGTTCACAGTTGCGCTGATCGCCTTTTTCCCAAGAGAGGTTGAGATATCTGATGCCACCTCTGCCGCTGTGATACCAGCTGAATAGTCGCGTTTATTGCCGTCAGGAAAGGTAAGAGAGATTTGGGACATCTTGGTCCTCCTCGTCGTTTTGGCGCCCACGGAACGCCCGGTTGCGGGTTATATTGTTCACGCCACATGTGCCGTGTTTGGGGCAAGGGGTCAAGTGTTGATTTGCGCAACGTGTATTCGTCTACAAGAATTGACTTTAATTCCTTGTTTCACCGCCTGGACGGTTTCATACTACTCCGAAAAAGGAGCATTCCATGACACAATTTATGACCGGACCGCGCGGGCAAAAATTGGCCTTTTCAAAAATTGATGGGGCTGGGCCAACGGTTGTGTTTTTGGGGGGCTTTATGTCCGATATGACGGGGTCCAAGGCGATTTTTTTGGAAGATTGGGCCAAGGCGCGGAGGCACGCATTTTTGCGATTTGATTACGCAGGACATGGCCAATCCGAGGGCGTGTTCACCGAACACAGCGTTGCGGAATGGGCCGAAGACGCCGCTGCCGTCATTGTGGCCCAAACCAGTGGCGACGTTATCCTGGTTGGGTCCTCTATGGGAGCATGGATATCCCTTAAACTTGGACGCGATATGTGGGATCGGTTACGCGGACTGATCCTAGTTGCCGCAGCGCCCGATTTCACCGAGGATAGCATGCTGGCTAATTTTACAGAGGCGCAAAAACAAGAAA
This sequence comes from Paracoccaceae bacterium, assembly GCA_018222665.1. Classification (GTDB taxonomy): domain Bacteria; phylum Pseudomonadota; class Alphaproteobacteria; order Rhodobacterales; family Rhodobacteraceae; genus HIMB11. The sequence continues at coordinate 887 of JAAEZW010000270.1, read as the reverse complement.
TCGCGGAGAAGGGCGTCACCTACATTCCGTCTGATTACGGCGATCCGTATCCCATTTCAAATCATCTGCTCACGGACAGCCGCCGCGCCTTTGTCATGCGTGAGCCTCTGGTGTTTAGATGCCCTGTCCATATGGTCCAAGGCACATTGGACAATGCAGTATCGCGTGACACGGCGCTGCGCTTGCTGGACCATATTCAGGCGGATGATTTGCATCTAACACTGACCAAAGGGGCAGATCATTCCTATTCCACGCCGCCGTGTTTGGCTGTTATTCAACAGAAATTAGAATGCATTTTAAAAAGTTGATTTATAGAACAACCCGATGTAGTAAACGCAGCCCTGCGGGAATGGTTGGTTCAACCCATGGCTTTGCGTTAACGCAGCAGTGTTTCAATTTTGCGGGTCAGTTTGCCAGACATTGGTTTTGTCACAGAATTGTAGCTGTCGACATAATTCCCATTTGCGTCCAGCAGTACCTTGTAAAAGTTCCACCGTGGTTTGAACCCGTGTTCACGTTGCAACCATTTGTAAAATGGATGTGCCTTGTCTCCCTTCACGAATGTGATGTCGGTCATGGGCAGGGTTAGGCCATATGTGACCTCACAGAATTCTTTGACGTCTTCGCCTGATTTCAGCTCTTGACGAAAATCATTTGATGGCACAGCCAACACAACCAAACCTTTGGGGCCGTAGGTTTCATGCAGTTTTTGCATGCCTTCAAGCTGGCCTGTAAATCCACAGCGGCTGGCTGTGTTCACGATAAGAACTGGTTTCCCCTGAAATTCAGATAGATCAATTTTGCCGCCATCAATGCTTTCAAATTCAAAGCTCGCGACCTGCGTTGCAAGTGTCATAAAAATAAGTACCGCTAGTTGTTTCCACATG
>JAAEZW010000269.1 GCA_018222665.1 Paracoccaceae bacterium | reverse complement strand
TTCCAACAATCCTTGCGCCCCGTTTTGATCGCCACTTTCGCGGCCAAACAGCACCTCTTCCATGCGATCGGGTTCAATGGTTGCGCAGCCCACCACAACGAATGGTCCAGCGGCGCGATCCGAGTGCGCATGGATGTAACGCGCGGCGGTTTCTTTGCCCACGCCCAATCCGCCGCGCAACATTATACGGCTGTTTGATTTGGCCACCTTATCCAATTGCGACAACAGCGCACGGAACCCCGCGCTGCTACCGATCAAATCACTGACAGGGGCATCTTTTTGTCGAAGGGTGATGTTTTCACGGCGCAAACGGGATGTTTCCATTGCGCGACGAATAACCACCAGTAACTGATCAATATTAAAGGGTTTTTCGATAAAATCATACGCGCCCTGTTTGATTGCAGCGACCGCGATTTCAATATTTCCGTGCCCTGAAATAATCACGACGGGAACTTCGGAATAGTCCGATTTCACCTTTTTCAGGATATCAATCCCGTCCATATCGCTGTCTTTCAGCCAGATATCCAAGATCAGCAAACCCGGAGGCTGTGATGTGACTTCGCGCATTGCATCCTCGGATGTGCCTGCCAAACGGGTTGTGTACCCCTCATCGATCAGGATTTCCGAAATTAGCTCTCGAATATCGCGTTCGTCATCTACAATTAAAATATCGCTCATTGCTCGTGCACCTTTTTACTTTTACTTCCCGCATCCTCGGCTTGTAGTTTGGGCAATTCGATGGTGGCAGCAGCACCCACACGCTGCGTGTCACCAAGTGGTTCTGCATCATCCAAGCGAAGCACCCCTCCGTGCTCTTCGATGATTTTCTTCACTATCGGCAGGCCAAGACCTGTCCCCTTGTCCCGTGTGGTGACATAGGGTTCGAACAGTTTGGCCCGATCTTGTGGAAGTCCTATTCCATTGTCACTGATCGTAACGGAAATTTGTGTGCCCTGATCCGCCAATGAAATTGCAATCGCTGGTTTCAAATGCAGTGAAACGCCCTTCTCAATACGGGTTTCAATGGCTTCTCCAGCATTCTTGATCAGGTTTGTCAGCGCCTGCGAAATCATAGTCGCATCCAAACTTAGGGGGATCACCCGATCTGGGATATCGATATGAAATGTCACATCGGGTTGCCCCGCCTGCTGTAATGTCACCGCCTGATTTAAGATGGCGACAATGTCTTCTCGCTGTTTTACGGCCTCTGGCATGCGGGCAAATTTTGAAAATTCGTCCACAATACGGCGCAGATCATTCGTTTGCCGCACGATCACCTGTGTCATGCGATCCAAATCATCCGCTTCCGCATCCAATTTCGGGGTAAATTTTCGACGAATGCGCTCGGCAGACAGTTGGATGGGCGTCAGAGGGTTTTTGATCTCATGTGCAATGCGGCGCGCAACGTCCCCCCATGCGGCCGAACGTTGCGCCGCCACCAAATCCGTCACGTCATCAAAGGCGATCACATAGCCTTCTAATGCTCCACCTTCGGAAGTACGTGGTGCGACGCGGACCAGCAAATTTTCCAATCGGCCCCCTCTGACGACCTTGACTTCATCTTGAACGCTGTCGTTTCCACTTTCTTTCAGGCGCGCAAACAAGGGAGAAAATTCGGGAACAACGACCTCAAGATGATGTTCTTTGTGTTCCCCCACGGCCCAGCCCAGCAAGCGGCGCGCCGATCTATTGACGAAACTTACGCGGCCCTGCGCGTCCAATCCCACAACACCCGAGGTGACCGATGACAGTACGGAATCAAACAGGCGGCGGCGTTCTTCGATCTGCGCGGTATTTTCCAACAACCTGTCGCGCTGCCCCTTAAGCTGACGGGTCATTTTGTTGAAATAAACGCTTAGCTGCGCGATTTCATCGTCGCCCTCTTCTTCAAGAACTTGGGTCTCTAACTCACCATCTCCAACACGCTGCGCCGCCCCTACCAAGCGGCCAATGGGGCGCGACAAACGTTCCGCAAACCAAAGCGATAAAAGAGCGGACGACACGATGAGCAAAACTGCAAAGGCCAGATACAAAAGGCCAAAGTTGAACAAATATAAATCCCGATCTTGTTCAAGCTGTTGGTACAGTCGTGCGGTTTGCTGCGTTTGATCCAATAGGCCTAAAAGTACGCCATCAACCTCACGCGTGACATACAAATACTGATCCCCAAATCCGCGCAACGACACCAATGCACGCAGTTCGTTGTTTTCGTAATCACGGATTAGGTGTACATCCTCAAACGCCAAATCAAAGGCCTGCGGCGGTGGCATTTCATAGTCGAATTTGTAACTGCGAAATCCCCGCAGGCGCAGTGTACCATCGCCCGTTATGACGAAAGCCTCTTTCAATCCGCGTTGAATGGATTGCTGCCCGCGGTCCAATTCCTGTCGAATGGCACCTGGATCCTCAATGCGCTGTGCTGCTTTTACCTGTTCTAGACGTCGACCAAGTGATTTTGCATCCTCACGCAGGCCTGATTTTTGTTCAAATTCATAGGCCTGTGCCGCATCCAATGACACGCGGATCACGTTTTGAACGCGATCTGAAAACCATGCCTCAAACCCCATGTTGATCGAAATGGTTGCAAACACGGCAACCGTAATCGTCGGAACCAGCGACATCAGCGTGAAAAATCCTGTCAGACGCAGATGCAATTGGGAACCAGCGGATTTTCGCCGCCGCTGTGCGATAATGGCCATAATGCGTTGAAACAATAGCCCAATGATCAGCAGGACATAGACCAAATCAGACATCAGAATAATGCGCAGTGCCGTGCCACGTGATCCCGTATCAAGAGGCCCCAACAAAAGGTAAGTGAACACCGCAAGAACGGGCCCTAACACAATCATAATAAGGGTAAAATAGCTTTGAATGCGCTTTAATTTTCGCAGGTTGGAATACCTTATCCAACGACTATTCCGTAGTATTTCAGCCAATGGAACTCCCCAGACGCCTTACGTGGACCGCCGTCTGTCGCCGGTGTAACACAGTTGTTGCGGAATTACATCAGTTTTCGCCGCCGCGTGACTTTTATGTCGAGTTCGTTAATCTTTTTGCGAAGCGTATTGCGGTTAATCCCCAGCAAATCGGCACATTTCGCCTGATTACCCCCCGTTGCATCAAGCGCGATTTCAATCATGGGCGCTTCAACCTCTCACAAGACGCGCGCATGTAATCCGGGTGGCGGCAGATCCCCACCATGCAACTCGAAATAGCGACGCAAATGGCGTTCCACATCTGCGCTAAGTTTTTCACCACCACGATGGGGAAGTTTATCTGCCTCTGGCTGCATCCGCAGGGCCGCTTCAACCTCGGCTTTGGAAATACTTGTTTCCTGCGCCGTTAATCCCAACCGCCGAACAATATTTTCCAATTGGCGCACGTTTCCCGGCCACACATATTTCCGCATCAGGTCCAATGCATCATCGTATAGTCGACTGGTGCTTGCG
>JAAEZW010000268.1 GCA_018222665.1 Paracoccaceae bacterium | reverse complement strand
GGCGCAAATGCGGCAATCGTCCCGACAGGTTCGTTCAGAGACAAAGCAAGGCCGCGGATTGGCACATTACGCACGTCACCATCAAATTTGTCAGACCATGCCGCAAATTCAAAAATGGTTTCTAGTGTCGCTTGCACCTCATCCACGCCTGACATGCCGCGTGGTTCGAACGTGTCGATTAGTGCGGCGAATTCATCTGCCCGCGCCGAAAGATTTTCGGCAAAATAATAAAGTATTTGCGATCGCAAGTGACCTGATGAGGATGACCAACCAATGGCATTACTCGCCGCCTCAACAGCATTTCTAAGATCTTTCCTGTTCGAGATTGGGATATCGTATGTTGTAGCATTGGATGGATCCGCTATTTGTTTTGTATATCCTCCATCCGGCCGCGATTGTTTTCCACCAACATAATTTTTATAGGTCCGATTAATGGAAATACTGCGATTTATATTCGTTGCATCTGCGGAAGAAGTTTCTGCTTCTTCGTGTATTTTCTTTGATTGCGTGTAGGCTACTAACCCTTCCCAACCTCCTTCGCGTCCAAACCCGCTTTCTTTGGTCCCGCCAAACCCAGCGGCGGCATCAAAGAAATTTGTTCCGTTTACCCAAACAATGCCCGCTTTCAGTTTTGGAGCCGTTCCAAGGGCAAGGTTTATATTTTCACTCCAAACCGATGCAGCTAGGCCATAACGAGTGTTATTTGCCAATGAGACAGCCTCGGATGGTGTTCTGAATGTGGTGGATACTAGGACGGGGCCAAATATTTCCTCTTGCATCAAAGTATCGCTTGTTTCCATGTCCCTAATTAATGTTGGAGGGTGATAATACCCATCATCGGGCATTGTCGTCTCTGCGGTCATGATTTTTGAGGGGTCGCAGGACGACAGCATGGACTTGATGCGATCTAATTGTGCCCGACTGTTGATTGCACCCATATCAATTGATTTGTCTAATGGATCGCCGATCCGCAGTTTTTTCATTCTGTTTACAAGTTTGGAATGAAATTTATCCGCGACACCTGCCTGCACTAGCAATCGTGATCCTGCACAGCAGACTTGCCCCTGATTAAACCAAATGGCATCAACAACCCCTTCGACTGCGCTGTCTAAATCCGCATCATCAAAAACGATGAAGGGTGATTTTCCACCAAGCTCAAGGGTAAGAGATTTCCCTGAACCCGCTGCCGCCTGTCGGATTTTTCGGCCCACATCGGTTGATCCAGTGAATGCGATCTTGTGCACATCTTTGTGGCGCACGATCATGTCGCCAACATCTCCATCCCCAGTAACTATATTCACAACGCCCTTTGGTACACCAGATTGCGCGCAGATTTCTGCGAATAACAGGGCAGTAAGCGATGTGGTTTCCGCGGGTTTCAAAACCACCGTATTTCCCATGGCAAGCGCGGGTGCGATTTTCCACGCCAACATCAGCATAGGAAAGTTCCACGGAATAATTTGTCCACAGACACCGATTGGTTCGCGATTGGGCAGCTCTTTGGACATCAGCTGCGCCATCCCAGCGTGATAGTAAAAATGTCGGTGGACAAGCGGGATATCAATGTCACGCGACTCCCGAATAGGTTTGCCGTTATCTAGCGTTTCTAAAACACTGAACAGGCGTGCATGTTTCTGGATGTTCCGTGCTAGCGCATAGAGCACTTTCGCCCGCTCAAACCCTGAACTTTTGCTCCAATCTTTAAACGCATGGTTTGCTGCGGCAATGGCGTTATCTACATCTGCTGATGACGCTTGGCTTACACGAGCCAAAGACTTTCCAGTGGCCGGATTTATTGTTTCGAAGTGATCTGTTCCTGAAACGAATTCACCGTCGATAAAGTGACCGAAAATCCGATTGTTTTTATCCAGCCACGCATTTGCCTCATCAGCGCTTTCAGGGGCGGTTCCGTAATCCATAGTTTCGAAGATTTCTTTGATATCCATTTGATCACCCCATTGCGTGTCTAAATGACGCTGAATATGCGCCAGTGGCAAAGTGTTCGAGTTGACGTTCTATATCACCCAGCAATGATGATGCGCCAAAACGGAACAGTTCAGGGCGGGTCCATTCAACACCCAACTCTTCTTTCATCATCGAGAGGTAGACCAAGGCGTCTTTTGCTTTTGATATTCCACCTGCAGGTTTGTAGCCAACTTTGTAACCAGTTTGTTCATAAAATTCACGGATTGCACGCACCATGACAAGCGAAACTGGCAGGGTCGCGTTAACGCTCTCTTTCCCTGTCGAAGTCTTTATAAAATCCGCACCCGCCATCATGCAGATCAAGGATGCTCGTGCGACATTACGCAATGTCCCAAGCTCGCCGGTTGCCAAAATTGCTTTGACGTGTGCTTCTCCACAGACTTCTCTGAACAACTTCATTTCGTTGTAAAGAGCTTGCCAATCTTGGTTCAGAACATGTCGCCGACTGATCACAATATCGATTTCTGTTGCCCCAGCGGCAACGCTTTCTTCAATTTCAGCAATGCGCAGCTTTAGCGATGAAAGGCCCGCTGGAAATCCAGTTGATACCGCTGCAACAGGTATTTGGCATTCTGATAAGGCAGCAACAGCAGCAGGAACCATTTCATGATATACGCAGACCGCACCAGCTGTAAGCGCATCTATTCCCAGCGATTTCGCCAAATCGGCGCGCAATGGATGCCGCGCTTTGGCACACAATCTTCGCACGCGGTCCTCGGTATCGTCACCGGATAATGTCGTCAAATCGATGCAGGAAATGGCGCGCGCCAGCCAAGCGGCTTGGAATTCTTTCTTGACGCTTCTGCGCGCTCCAAGGGTCGCTGCGCGCCGTTCTATCGCGGATTGGTTTGCTTGGGCCGCCATAACCCAATCTAAATCCAGTTCGTGACAGATATTTCTTTTGATGGTGTTCGAAATATTCATCTTAGTGTCCGTTCGCCAATATGCAAAATGGATTGCAGATAACAGTTATAAACACAAATCTAAAATACGAGATTGCGAGTCATTTGCAATTAGCTTGACTTCTTGCGAATGACTCGCATAGTCAAGCACGTAAGGTAAGGAGCCGCTCTTTGAACATCAATCGCCGTCGCTTTGTGGGTTTATCTACCGCTGCTATTGCCGCCCCGCATATCGCATTAGCGGGTCAGTCATTTAATATTGTCTGCACGGTTGGAATGCTCGCGGACACGGCCAAGCAAATCGCCCCTGCAAACGTCACAATTCGTGCACTGATGGGGCCTGGCACGGATCCCCATGCATTCCGACAGACACGTAGCGATGTTGTAGCGTTAACAAAGACGGATTTGATTATACGTCACGGATTGTATCTTGAGGCTCAGATGGAGGATTTGTTTGCCAAATTAGGCAAGCGGAAACCAATTTTATCTGCTGGTGAAGCTGTCCCCAATCAAAAACTGTTGCCATATGATGATGCGTCGGCGCAGTATGATCCGCATGTTTGGATGGACCCA
>JAAEZW010000267.1 GCA_018222665.1 Paracoccaceae bacterium | reverse complement strand
TCTTTTCATGATTTTAAGTAGCGCCTTCGTGAGCCTCCCCATCTAAACTGTTTTTTGCAATGTCGGTATTTGAGTAAATCCTGCTCCCGCAACCAAGAATTCATTTAATTTTACCACTATTCGTCGGTGCAGGGATATTCTTTGTCGCAAATTCTGTTGGAAAAAACTTGGTCCCATTGCACTTAGCGTTAAAACGCAGAGAGTGAAATGAAACAGGACCTATTCCAAGATTTGCTGCATGCGGCGCATCACGTTTATTCAAGCACGAACGCATTACAGCAGTTCGCGCCATGGCCTTCGGATCTTTTGTATGCCGACAGGCCAGTACGACCAGTTCCAGCGATTAGACAGATCAAGAAATGGTCTGATACGCACCAACTTCATATCGCGACCCAACAGGTCGCGGATTTTGGAGATTGGAAACAAACCTACACAGAAGATGAAGTGGGATTTGGGTTCTTGCAGGATTATGGTTATCTTGAGCTTTATGGGCCGAATGGCCATTTTCAGACAGATCAAGGCCGCGCTTACATTGGGTACTGGGGACGGGGCCTATATTATCCATGGCACCGGCATGAAGCAGAAGAAATATATGCTGTTGTCAGTGGTGCAGGCTATTTCGAAAGCGAAGGCGCAAAACCCGCCCTATTGAAGACGGGCGATACGCGCATGCATCACAGCAACCAACCCCACGCGCTGACCATGACCGACGGACCAATATTGACGTTTGTCCTGTGGCGTGGCGCAGGCATGGCGGGGCTCCCATTGATGGGAGCCACATAGCATTGGTCCCTATCCGCGACCGATGTAAGGCATGGTTGTCGCCATGACCGTCATGAATTGGACGTTTGCGTCCAGGGGCAGCTCTGCCATATGCAACACGGAAGAGGCCACATGGTCCACATCCATCACCGCCTCGACACGGACTGAGCCATCAGGTTGCGGCATGCCTTGGGTCATGGAATAGGCCATGTCGGTTAGGGCGTTTCCAATGTCAATTTGACCACACGCGATATTAAAGGCGCGGCCGTCTAACGAAATCGTGCGGGTTAAACCCGTGATCGCGTGTTTTGAGGCAGTATAGGCCACAGACCCCACACGCGGCACATAGGCAGACACAGATCCGTTATTGATAATGCGGCCACCTTGCGGATCCTGATGACGCATCAGGCCAAATGCCTTTCGTGCACAAATAAACGACCCTGTCAGATTGATATCGATCAAGGATCGCCAATCATCAACATCGACTTCGTCAATCGGTTTGCCGGGGAGGGTGATGCCCGCATTGTTAAACAGGGCGTCCAATCGTCCAAAACGCCCAGCAAACGCGTCAAACGCCGCACCAACCGCGTCTGCATCTGCAACATCACAGGGCAGTGCCATTGCATTTTCATGCTCTTTTTCCATATCGGACAAGGGTTCGGGGTTGCGACCAATGAGGCCAACGGACCATCCCTCTTTCAAAAAACGCTCTGCACAGGATTTACCAACGCCGCGTCCTGCGCCTGTAATGATGATCGTTTTGGCCATGAAATTTAGTCCCCGTCTACTATTTAGTTGAAAGCATTTGTTGCAAAAAACCTATACCATTCATAGGGTAAATCAAGCGCTGTAGAGCCAAGAGGGAAAACAAGATGACACAGGTAAATGTTTTTGATTCAGGTGTGTGTTCTTTGGGTGAGGGGGCATTGTGGCACCCCACGCGCAATCAATTCTTTTGGTTTGATATTAATAATAACGCGCTCTTCTCTCAGGAGGAGGGGACCCGCATCCGCTGGGACTTTGATGCCCATGTCACCGCAGCTGGTTGGGTGAATGAGGATCAATTGATGATCGCCCATGAAACGAGCCTGCTGCTCTTCAATCTGAAGTCTCGGGAAAGCGAAAAGATCGTGGATTTAGAGGCGGATGATCCGATCACGCGCAGTAATGATGGGCGCGCGGATCCATGGGGTGGATTTTGGATCGGAACCATGGGCAAAAAGTTAGAAAAGGATGCAGGCGCAATCTATCGTTATTATCGTGGAGAGTTGCGCACACTTTACACGCCATGGACAATCCCGAACGCGCAGTGTTTTTCACCAAACCGCGATTTCGCATATTTAACGGATACGCCAAACGGTGAAATTTTAAGACAACGCTTAGATCCGAAAGACGGTTGGCCATTGGGTGATCCAGAGTTGTTCATTACCCTGCCAGAAAGCGATTTTCGCCCCGACGGGGCCGTTGTTGATGCCGAAGGGCGTATTTGGATTGCACATTATGGGCACGCTAAAATCACCTGTCACGACGCGGATGGTACATTGGTTGATCAGATCAAGATGCCGGCAAATTGTATTACATGCCCTGCGTTTGGTGGAATGGATGGTACCACATTATTCGCAACAACCGCGGCACAGGCCTATATGCCCGATCGGATGAGCGAAGATCCCATGGCGGGACAGACATTCGTCATAGAGTTGGGCGTCAAAGGACAACAGGAACATCAGGTAATCTTATAAAGGGTCATGATATGAAAGTTTTGATCATCGGCGGCGGCGGTGTCATCGGCCAAAAATTGGCGCGTAAATTGGCGGACCGCGGATATCTGCGGGGGGCTGACATTGCGCATATGACATTGGCTGACGTGGTGAACCCTGCGCCAATAACGGCTGGATTCCCTGTAGATGTGGTCCGCGTCGATATTTCAGATCGCGCATCGGTCGATAAATTGATTGCTGGGCGCTATGATGTCATTTACCTGCTGGCGGCGATTGTTTCCGCCCATGCAGAAGAAGATTTTGATGCGGGTATGAACATCAATCTTTTCGGCAGTTATCACGTGTTCGAGGCCGTGCGTGCCTTGGGCACAAAACCCGTGATCGTGTTTTCATCCTCTGTCGCTGTTTATGGCGGTGAGGTGCCTGACCCGATTGAGGATCACACCTTTCTTAATCCGCAAACATCCTATGGAACGCAAAAGGCGATTGGTGAATTGTTGCTGAATGATTATTCACGAAAGGGGTATTTTGATGGCCGTGGTTTCCGTTTGCCCACCATATCGGTGCGTCCCGGTAAACCCAATCGCGCTGCATCATCGTTCATGTCGTCAATCATTCGTGAACCCCTGAACGGGGAAGAGGCGATTTGCCCTGTCGGTCCTGACTTTATGCACCCTTATCTGTCGCCTCGAAAATGTGTGGAAAATCTGATCCTTGGCACCGAAGTTGCGGCCGAGGATTTGGGACAAAACCGTTGTATGATGATGCCTGGGCGGGCCTGGAGCATTCAGCAATTGGTTGATGCGATGACAAAGGTCGCAGGTCCAGAACCTGCGAAACTGATCAAATGGCAAGAGGACGCCGCCATCCAAGCAATTGTGAATGGCTGGCGTTATGACATGAATGCGCAAAAGGCGCTTCGTCTTGGGCTCAGTGCCGATGACAGTTTTGAAGATAACGTGCGCTACTATATCGAGGATGATC
>JAAEZW010000266.1 GCA_018222665.1 Paracoccaceae bacterium | reverse complement strand
GGGGCCTTGGTCCGTACGGGGGCCTTAGAAAGTTTTATCGCCGCCGCCGAAAGGACAGCCAAGAAAAACCCATATCAGGCGCTTGTTGCGCTTTTGCTGATTGTCGTTGTTGGATCAGCCTTTGTGAACAACACACCCGTTGTCGTGGTGATGATCCCTGTGTTCATTCAATTGGCGAAAACCATGGGCATTCAAGCCAGCCGCCTTTTGATCCCGCTGTCCTATGCGGCCATTATGGGCGGGACACTGACCCTGATTGGAACGTCAACAAACCTATTGGTCGACGGCGTTGCCCGCACCCAAGGGTTAGAACCGTTTTCAATTTTTGAGGTCACCCCAATTGGTTTGGTCGTCGTGATTTGGGGGGCGGTATATCTCTATTTCTTTGGTCCGCTATTTCTGCCAAAACGCGATAGCCTTGCCAGTTTGCTGACCGATAAATCGCGTATGAAATTTTTTACAGAGGCGGTCATTCCCCCTGAATCCAACTTGATCGGTCGCGAGGTGACAAGCGTTCAATTGTTCAAACGCGATGGCGTGCGCCTGATTGATGTGGTGCGCAAAGGAGATTCATTGCGCCGTAACCTGAAGGGGCTTGAGCTTCTGCAGGGGGATCGCGTGATACTGCGCACCCAGATGACCGAATTGCTAAGCTTGCAAGAAAACAAATCCCTGCGCCGTGTTGATCAATTGTCAGCAGTGGAAACAACAACGGTTGAGGTGTTGATCACACCAGGTTGCAAAATGGTAGCACGCCGTTTGGCCGATCTGCGGTTGCGTCGCCATTATGGTGTTTACGCACTGGCCGTGCATCGCAGAAACCAAAACCTGATGAGCAAGATGGACGATTTGATTGTCCAAGTTGGAGATACCCTGCTGCTTGAAGGGGCGCCTGCGGATATTCAACGCCTTGCGGATGAAATGAACCTGCTGGATGTGTCAAAACCAAAAGAGCGCGCCTATCGTCGCGGACATGCCCCCATTGCCGTTGGCACGATGATTGGCATTGTTGCATTGTCCGCGATGGGGTGTGCGCCGATTTTGATGCTGGCCATTGTTGGCATGGCGATCGTGTTTTTGACCCGCTGCATTGACACGGAAGAGGCGTTTTCATTCGTTGATGGACGGCTTTTGTCCCTAATCTTTGCCATGTTGGGGATTGGCGCGGCGCTGCAGCATTCGGGCGCTGTTGAAATGATTGTAATGGCATTGGCGCCCGCATTGAAGTGGATGCCCGGCGTCTTTGCCATCTGGGCGCTGTATCTACTGGCCTCGATCCTCACGGAAATGGTGTCAAATAATGCGGTTGCGGTTGTGATTACCCCAATTGCGATTGGGCTTGCGGATGCGCTGGGATATGATGCGCGTCCCTTTGTCGTGGCGGTCATGGTCGCGGCATCCGCGTCGTTCGCGACGCCGATTGGGTATCAGACCAACACATTGGTTTCTGGGCCGGGTGGGTATCGGTTTACAGATTTCATGAAAATTGGGATTCCCCTGAACCTTTCGATCGGGATTTTGGTTTCTGCTGTGATCCCATGGGTCTTTCCATTGTGATCGGGCTTGCCCATTTGGGCAGAGACGAATAAGACAGTCGGGACCAATTTAACCAGGAGGGAACAATGGCGGGCCATTCCAAATGGGCAAACATTCAGCACCGCAAAGGGCGCCAAGACGCTGCGCGCTCTAAACTGTTTTCAAAGCTATCCAAAGAGATCACTGTCGCTGCAAAAATGGGCGATCCTGATCCTGAGAAAAATCCACGTCTGCGCCTTGCCGTGAAAGAGGCGAAATCAAACTCGGTTCCAAAGGACGTGATCGAACGCGCGATCAAAAAATCCACAGCAGGGGACGGCGAAGAATACGAAGAAATTCGCTATGAAGGCTATGGACCAAATGGGATCGCCGTGATTGTTGAGGCGATGACCGACAACCGCAATCGCACGGCATCAAACGTGCGATCTACCTTTTCCAAGAACGGCGGAAACCTTGGCGAAACAGGCTCGGTTGGGTTCATGTTCGAACGTAAAGGCGAAATCGCCTATGAAGCAGGCGTTGGCGATGCGGATGATGTTCTAATGGCCGCGATCGAAGCGGGCGCGGAAGATGTCGAAAGTTCAGAGGATGGGCATTTGATTTATTGTGCAGATACGGATTTGCACGAGGTGTCCAATGCCTTGGAAACGGACTTGGGCGAAAGCCAATCGACCAAATTGATCTGGAAGCCGACCACAACAACAGAACTGGATGTGGATGGGCTGCGTTCGCTCATGAAATTGGTTGATGCGCTAGAAGATGATGATGACGTTCAACGCGTCACAACAAATTTTGAGGCCAATGATGAGGTCATGGCCGCGCTGTAATTTTGATGGCGGGTACACTGTGCCCGCCATTTTTGATTCTTTGGATAACGTCTAAAAATTCAGGGTCAATGTCCAAATTTCTTTGAAATTTGTAATTCTTAAGTAGAGAAAAATATCAAAATATTAAATATTACTGATTTACGCGCTACCAAAGTAGTCCCAATTAAGTGACAGATATTGTTTATAAAAATAGATTACATATACATCGTTTATGTTAATGAATAACAAACTAAAGTAATTAATTACACCCAAAAGCATTATTTATTCCAATTCAAAGTTAGTTTTTTGTAGTATCAGCCTGTTACGAGCTAGGGATAGATCGGCCGAAAGGGATGGTTATGTCGGCACAACGTTATTTAAACGTATCACAATTACGCGAATTGCTCTTTCGGATGGAGCGGGACCTTGGATTGGGTAAACTGACCCAGAATTAAAAAGATGTCTATTACGCAGTGCAGTTGGTTATCGCGGCAAACGGCGGCGTTGCACGCTCAGAAGACATCAAAAACTACGTACTGACACGCAATATCACGCAGCCAACATTTCACAGAAGTTTGAAAAGCTTGGTCTCACAAGGTTTGCTGTCACACGCGCCCAAAACCAAAGCGGGCTCATACATTTCACCGGAAGGCGTTCGCGCCCCGATGCCTGCGGAACTTTCCGCTATTGTTTAAGGCGTCAGACCAACCTAAACAGGAGATATACAATCTGACTTAGGTTGGCCCAGATGCTTTCAATTATGGCAAGCGGATTTGCGCTTGGCTTTTCACTCATTTTAGCGATTGGTGCGCAAAACGCCTTTGTTTTGCGTTCTGGTCTTATGCGACGTCACTTTCTGCCGCTTGTGCTTGTTTGCGCAATTTCCGACGCGGTGTTGATTGCAGCTGGGGTCGCAGGCTTTGGGGCACTGGTTCAGAGCTATCCTGCAATCGTTGATTATTTGCGATACTTCGGCGCGGCATTTTTGGTTGTTTACGGTTTTCGCGCGTTTCTATCGGCCATGCGCGGTGGATCTGCGATGGAACGTGGGGCTGATGAAAACGATCTTTGGAAATCTATTGTCATTTGTCTGATGCTGACATGGTTGAACCCACATGTCTACCTGGACA
>JAAEZW010000265.1 GCA_018222665.1 Paracoccaceae bacterium | reverse complement strand
ACCAATGGGAGAATAAAATGAAAAAGTTAATGACAGCGACCGCGATTGCCCTGGTCGCGACATCTGGCGCCGCACTTGCGGGCAGCCACTCTACAAGCGCATGCTTGATCACCAAGACAGACACGAACCCATTCTTCGTAAAAATGCGCGAAGGCGCTGCTGCAAAAGCAGAAGAGCTCGGCATCACACTGAAGAGCTATGCGGGTAAAATCGACGGCGACAACGAAAGCCAAGTCGCAGCCATTGAAACATGTATCGCGGATGGTGCTTCAGGTATCCTTTTGACAGCCTCTGACACAGCTGCAATCGTTCCTTCGGTTGAACAGGCGAAAGATGCAGGTCTATTGGTAATCGCGCTTGATACTCCGCTGGAACCAATTGGCGCGGCACACGCAACATTCGCAACAGACAACTTCTTAGCGGGTGAATTGATCGGTCAATATGCAGCAGCAGCACTTGGCGCAGATGCGGCAAATGCAAAAATCGCGATGCTTGACCTTGCGATCAGCCAGCCAACAGTTGGCGTTCTACGTGACCAAGGTTTCCTTAAAGGCTTTGGTATCGAACTAGGTGATCCAAACAAATGGGGCGACGAAACAGACGCACGCATCATTTGTAACGAGGTCACAGCGGGTAACGAAGAAGGCGGGCGCACAGCGATGGAAAACTGCCTGGCCAAAGATCCGATGATCAATGTTGTCTACACAATCAACGAACCAGCGGCTGCAGGTGCATACGAAGCGCTAAAGGCAATTGGTCGTGAAAACGATGTCACAATCGTATCTGTTGACGGCGGTTGCCCAGGTGTTCAAAACGTTGCAGACGGTGTGATTGCAGCGACATCACAACAATACCCATTGTTGATGGCCTCCCTTGGTATTGAAGCGATTGCACAATTTGCAAAAGACGGAACATTGCCTGCAAACACACCTGGCAAAAACTTCCTGGACACTGGTGTATCACTGGTTGCTGCAGAAGCAGTTGATGGTGTTGACAGCATCAATGTTGCAGAAGGTACGAACCTCTGCTGGGGATAATATCTCCTCCCGATTGACCCTTGGGTCATCAGGAATTTGGGAGCGGACAAATGTCCGCTCTCAGCATATAATACGATATACAAACTGATACTGCGGGCGATTGAGGAAGGAATGTAAATGTCATCTTCGCAAGATTATGAAAAGGCAGTCTCGGGCGCATCCGATGAAGTGGCCGATTTCGACGACCATCGCAAAGGGTTCGTCGGCCGTTTGCAACACGCGCTTCATGTGACCCCTGCCCTTGTTCCGTTAATCGTTCTTGTGTTTGCCATTGCACTATTTGGCATTTTATTGGGGTCAAAATTTTTCTCTCCCTTCGCACTGACCCTAATTTTGCAACAGGTTCAAATTGTTGGTGTTCTTGCCGCGGCGCAAACCCTTATTATCTTGACCGCAGGTATTGACCTTTCTGTTGGTGCGATTGCTGTATTTTGCACAGTGATCATGGGGCAATTTAGTTTTCGATATGGAATTCCTGCGCCCATGTCCGTGGCGCTTGGTTTGGCTGTGGGCACTGGACTTGGCGCGATCAGCGGTTGGTTAGTGAGCCGCGTAAAGCTTCCCCCGTTCATCGTGACGCTCGGCATGTGGCAAATCGTTTTGGCCGCAAACTATCTTTATTCCGCAAACGAAACTTTGCGCAGTCAGGATATCGCAGAACAGGCAGCCTTTCTGCAGTTCTTGGGCACCAAAATCAAATTCGGTGGCGCGACATTTACCTTTGGCGTGGTGCTGATGGTTGCATTGGTGATTATCCTGGCCTACGCGCTGCGTTCAACGGCATGGGGGCGTCATGTTTATGCCGTGGGCGATGATCCAGAGGCAGCAGAACTGGCAGGTGTCGACGTGCATCGCACATTGATGTCTGTCTATATGCTTGCTGGTTTCATCTGCGCTTTGGCTGCATGGGTTATGATCGGACGGTTTAGTTCGGTGTCCCCCTCTGCTTCAACAGGTGTGGTTGGAAATATCCAGGCGATCACGGCGGTTGTGATCGGTGGCATTTCCCTATTCGGCGGGCGCGGTTCCATTGTGGGTGCATTTTTTGGTGCCCTGATCGTTGGTGTATTTGAACTGGGCCTACGCATGGCGGGTGCTGATCCCCAATGGACATTCATGTTGATCGGCATGCTGATCATTGGCGCGGTAACAGTTGATCAATGGATCAGAAAGGTAACAAGCTAATGGAACCTATTCTTTCTGCAAAAGGACTTGTGAAGCGTTATGGTCGAGTGACGGCGCTAGATCACTGTGACTTTGAATTGATGCCCGGTGAAATTTTGGGCGTTATTGGTGACAATGGCGCGGGTAAATCAACCCTGATCAAGGCACTATGCGGCGCGGTCACACCAGACGAAGGCAGTGTATACTTGGATGGTCAGCCGGTTTCTTTCACATCACCAATTGACGCGCGCAAGCATGGCATTGAAACTGTGTATCAAACATTGGCCATGAGCCCCGCATTGTCAATTTCGGACAATATGTTCATGGGACGCGAGTTGCGCAAACCAGGTATTATGGGATCTGTTTTCAAGCAATTAGATAAAAAGCGTATGCAGGAATTTGCGCGTGAGAAGCTGTCCGAGTTGGGCTTGATGACCATTCAAAACATCAACCAAGCGGTCGAGACACTGTCTGGTGGTCAGCGCCAAGGTGTTGCCGTGGCACGTGCGGCCGCATTCGGATCGAAAGTCATCATTTTGGACGAACCAACAGCCGCCCTAGGCGTCAAAGAAAGTCGGCGGGTTCTTGAGTTGATCCAAGACGTGAAATCGCGTGGCATTCCGATCATCCTGATCAGTCACAACATGCCACATGTGTTTGAAGTCTGTGATCGTATTCACATTCACCGTCTGGGAAAACGACTGACCGTTATAGACCCTAAAGACCATGAGATGTCTGACGCCGTCGCTTATATGACAGGCGCAAAAAATCCGACTTAGGACGCATACGATCGATGACGTTGGAACATACAACCAATCGCATTTTTGATGCGTTGTCGGCACATGTCCAATCAGACAAACGTTGCCTGATTGCGATTGCAGGGCCACCCGCGGTTGGGAAATCCACATTAGCCGAATGCCTGTGTGAAAAGTTGAACCTTGCAAAAAAGCAAGCCGCCATTGTTCCCATGGACGGGTTCCATATGGATAACGAAACCCTGATCGCGAAAGGGTTACTGCATCGTAAAGGGGCACCGGAAACGTTTGATGTATCGGGTTTCAAATCAACCGTGGAAAGCCTGTTGAGCGATGATGAAGTGTCCGTTCCGCTGTTCGATCGCACGAAAGATTGTACAATACCCAATGCGGCAAAAATTACGGGTGGCGATCAATATGTCATCGTTGAAGGCAACTATCTATTGCTGGATCAAGAGGATTGGCGCGACCTCAGTCAATTCTGGGGCTATTCCGTTTTTGTTGAGGCCGATTTTGACGAATTGGAACGC
>JAAEZW010000264.1 GCA_018222665.1 Paracoccaceae bacterium | reverse complement strand
TGTTCGGTATTCCAATAGACGGTTGGGGTGCCATTGTCGTCTGCGGCCTTATAAACAGCCTCGATCAATTTACGGCCCACACCCGTTCCGCGCACGGATGGATCGGCATAAAGATCCTGAAGATAGGTGACATCCTCAGCCCGCCAGTTGTGGGCGTGAAAGATATAATGCACCAATCCGATCAGACGGCCATCGGCCTCGGCAACGAATGCGTTTTGATGCGCATGCGCTGGGTCGATCAGACGCGCAAATGTGGTGTGGTAAAGATCATCATTCAACACAGTTTCATAAAACGCCAAATACCCGCGCCAAAGCGCGGACCATTCGTCAAAATCCGATTGGTGTAGCGGTCGAATCTGTACCATAAAAAACACCCCCTGTTGCCTGCGCAAACGTTAGGGGGCGTTTTGATAAATTACCAGAGGTGAGTTTTATTCAGCGGCGATTGCCTCTGGATCAGCCAATGTTACGATGTCCGACATGATCATGTTCAATTCAAAATCCTTGGGCGTGTACACACGGGCAACACCCATTGCCAACAACCGCTTGGCATCCTCATCTGGGATAATGCCGCCAACGATCAACGGAATGTGGCCCAATCCAGCATCGCGTTGTTTTTGCAAAACCTCTTCAACAAGGGGCAGGTGGCTGCCCGATAGGATAGAGAGGCCAATCACATGCGGTGCGTTTTCACGCGCGGCTTCGATGATTTGATCAGGGGTCAGGCGGATGCCTTCGTAACTGATATCCATACCGCAATCGCGTGCGCGGAATGCGATTTGTTCGGCGCCGTTTGAATGCCCATCCAATCCAGGTTTCCCCATAAGGAAGGACAAACGGCGGCCCAACTTATCGCTGACTGCATCAACGGCATCGCGGATGTCATCCAACCCTTCGGTTTTGTTGGATACACCGCGTGAAACGCCCGTTGGTCCACGGTATTCGCCAAATACGCGACGCATTTCTGCGGCCCATTCACCTGTCGTGACGCCCGCTTTTGCAGCCGCGATTGAAGGTTCCATCACATTGTCACCCGATTGTGCCGCCGCACGTAATGCGGAGAGTGCGCTGCGCACGGCGTCCTCGTCCCGATCCGCACGCCATGCATTTAGGCGTTCGATTTGATCCGCTTCAACCGCGGGATCAACGACCATGATGCCACCGTCGCCAGTGGTCAGCGGGCTTTCTTCACCATTGGTGAATTTGTTCACGCCCACAACAATGGTTTCATTGCGTTCGATCTTATTCAGGCGATCCGCGTTGCTATCGACCAAACGTGATTTCATGTATTCAATGGATTGGATGGCGCCGCCCATGCCCTCAAGGTTGCTCAGTTCATGACGCGCACCTTCTTTTAGGGCTTCGACCTTGGCATCAACTGCGGGGTTGCCATCAAACAGGTCCTCGTATTCCAACAGGTCTGTTTCAAACGCCATAATCTGTTGCATGCGCATAGACCACTGCTGATCCCATGGACGGGGAAGGCCCAATGCCTCGTTCCAGGCAGGAAGCTGAACCGCACGTGCACGCGCCTTTTTCGAGAGGGTCACGGCCAACATTTCAATTAGAATACGGTAGACGTTGTTTTCAGGCTGCTGTTCTGTCAGGCCAAGTGAGTTTACCTGAACCCCATAGCGGAACCGACGATGGCGTGGATCGGTGACGCCATAGCGTTCGGTTAGGATTTCGTCCCACAAATCCACAAAGGCGCGCATTTTGCACATTTCGGTCACAAAACGGATGCCTGCATTCACAAAGAATGAAATGCGACCGCACAGTGCGGGGAAATCCTCGGGCGCGACCCGGGGTTTTAGTTCATCCAACACGGCAATCGCTGTCGCCATTGCATAGGCCAATTCCTGTTCAGGTGTCGCACCCGCCTCTTGCAAGTGATAGGAACAGACGTTCATCGGGTTCCATTTTGGCACGTTTTTATAACAATACTCTGCCACGTCCCCAATCAGTTTTAGGGATGGTTTTGGGGGGCATATATATGTGCCGCGGCTTAGATATTCTTTGATCAGGTCATTTTGAACGGTGCCCTGAAGCGTTTTGACATCTGCGCCCTGTTCCTCGGCCACGGCGATATAAAGGGCCAGCATCCACGGGGCCGTCGCATTGATTGTCATGGATGTGTTCATTTGATCCAGCGGAATTTCATCGAACAATGTGCGCATATCGCCCAAGTGGCAGACAGGAACACCAACCTTGCCAACCTCGCCGCGGGCGAGGGTATGGTCACTGTCATACCCCGTTTGTGTCGGCAGGTCGAAGGCGACTGAGAGGCCCGTTTGACCCTTGGCCAAATTCGCACGATAGAGCGCATTTGATGCCTTGGCGGTTGAGTGGCCGGCATAGGTTCTGATTAGCCAGGGGCGGTCTTTTTGCGCTTGCGACATCGAATCCTCATAGGAGTAATAAAATTACGTTTAAGGATAGATATTCGAAATTATATGGCTTTGTCAATTCGCCGCGCTGCGGCGTGGTCATATTTGCGCCAGATCGCTGATTGCATTGCACGGATATTATACTGTGACTCGATGAATAAATGGGTTTCTGGGACTCTGGTTATCTAATAAAGCGCATTGGCTGCGCGTTAAAACACCTGTTTGAATTGTGGCGTCATGATCGGTTTTGCAAAAAAATATGCAGGGTTCCATTCATTATTCTGCGATTGCTCGGTTATAAAATTACAAAATGCTGCATAAAAACGTTGCATTATTACTTTGATGTCGTTAGCAATCAAAGGAATTCGCGATTCTGCGATGCGGCGAAATAACAGAGTAGGAGGATCAAATGGCCTTGGATACAAACGCTGGTCTTGTGCAATACGACGCACCTGAGAAAGATCTTTATGAAGTAGGTGAAATCCCTCCGATGGGGTATGTGCCAAATCAAATGTACGCATGGACGATCCGTCGTGAACGTCACGGCGAACCTGACAAAGCGTTTCAGGTCGAGGTTGTTGATACCCCAAAACCAGATAGCCACGAAGTTTTGGTTTTGGTCATGGCCGCAGGCGTAAACTATAACGGTGTTTGGGCGGGCCTTGGTGTTCCGATTTCCCCATTCGATGGACATGGCGCAGACTACCACATTGCAGGTTCTGATGCATCTGGCATCGTTTGGGCCGTTGGCGACAAAGTGCGCAATTGGAAAGTGGGCGACGAGGTTGTGATCCACTGTAACCAAGATGACGGTGATGATGAGGAATGTAACGGCGGCGATCCGATGTATTCGACATCACAGCGTATCTGGGGATATGAAACACCTGATGGATCATTCGCCCAGTTCACAAACGTACAGGCGCAACAGTTGTTGCCGCGTCCAAAACACCTAACATGGGAAGAAAGCGCGTGTTACACACTGACGTTGGCGACCGCGTACCGTATGCTATTTGGTCACCACCCACATGAGCTTAAGCCAGGCCAAAACGTATTGGTTTGGGGCGCCTCTGGTGGTTTGGGATCATACGCGATCCAATTGATCAACGCGGCAGG
>JAAEZW010000263.1 GCA_018222665.1 Paracoccaceae bacterium | reverse complement strand
CAACGGGTGTGATGTTCGTCGAACAACCTGCGCAATCGCTTAACCACCTAAAAATGGCACTTTTAGACCAAAGCGCGTTTCAGCTGACCGCGACTTATGACCTGATCAGCATTTCTGGTTCACTGATTCTTGGACTGGCTGTGTGCAAGGGCAAAATCTCCGCACAAGAGGCGTGGGATTTGTCACGGATTGATGAAATGTGGCAGATCGAACAGTGGGGTGAAGACGAAGAAGCCACAGAAATTGCAGAAATAAAGGCCAATTCAATGCGCCATGCTGGGCGATTTTTTGCAATTTCTGGTTGAAAAATCAAACGCTTACGGATGACCTTGGGTAAACTTGCCCCTTTCTGTTGACGCAATTGTAATGAAATTCTTGACGTTTCCTTCAGAATTTGAACAAATTGATGCACTAATCGGGGATGGCCTACCAAAGTCGTAAGCTTGGGGGTTGCCCTATAATGACTTTGTTCGAATGGAACAAAACCAGGAAGAGGTAAAAATGAAAAAATCCGTTATCCTAGGAGCATTGACTGTAGCTGGTCTTGCGGCGTCTGCTGCGGTTGCTGGCACAATGGACGATGTAAAAGCACGTGGCAAATTGAACTGCGGCGTTACAACTGGCCTAGTTGGCTTTGCGGCACCTGACGCAAACGGCGAATGGCAAGGTTTTGACGTAGGCGTATGCCGTGCAGTTGCAGCGGCAGTTTTGGGTGATCCAAAAGCTGTTGAGTTTGTTCCAACAACAGGTAAGACACGCTTTACTGCGCTTGCATCAGGCGAAATCGACATGTTGGCACGTAATACAACATGGACATTCTCTCGTGATGTGGACCTAAAATTCGAATTCACTGGCATCAACTACTATGACGGTCAGGGCTTTATGGTTCCAAAAGATCTAGGTGTTGGTTCAGCAAAAGATCTAGACGGCGCAACAGTATGTATTCAAACTGGTACAACAACAGAGTTGAACTTGGCGGACTTCTTCCGTTCAAACAACATCTCATACGAGCCAGTTCCAATCGAAACAAACGCAGAAGCGCAGCAGCAGTACCTAGCTGGTGCATGTGACGTTTACACAACTGACGCATCTGGTTTGGCGGCGACTCGTGCAACATTCGAAGATCCATCAGCACACGTTGTTCTCCCTGAAATCGTATCAAAAGAGCCTCTAGGCCCACTTGTACGTCACGGCGACAACGACTGGGGTGATGTTGTACGTTGGTCTTTGAACGCGTTGATCGCGGCAGAAGAGCTTGGCGTGACATCTGCAAACATCGCAGAATTGTCAGCAGCACCAACAAACAACCCAGAAGTTAACCGTCTGTTGGGTACAGAAGGTAATTTGGGCGAAATGCTTGGCCTAGACGCAGAATGGGCAAAACGCGCGATTATGGCGGGTGGTAACTACGGCGAATTGTTCGAAAAGAACATTGGCGAAAACACACCAATCGGCCTAGCACGTGGTCTAAACGCTCAGTGGAAAAACGGTGGTTTGATCTACACACCTCCATTCCGCTAAGTTGACATATGAAGGGGTGCAGTAAATCTGCACCCTTTTCTTATTCAAAAACGGTAGTCGGGCCGTTTTGATTTTGAATTTCTACACTACATAGGGTTATCCCCAAATGACATCCATCAACGACCCAAAACCAGAGTCGTTCCAGTTGTCACAGCTTATCAATGACACGCGATATCGGTCCTATACGTTCCAATTTATTGCATTGATCGTGCTGTTTTTCCTGGTCGGTTATCTGTATTTGAATTTGGTTGAGAACCTGCGCACAGCGGGTCTTGATATCTCTTACGAATTTTTAGGTGAACCCGCTGGTTACGACATTAACCAAAGGCTGGTTGAATATAACAGCCAATCTTCGCATTGGCGTGCGTCTGTTGTTGGTGTTCTAAACACCTTATTGGTTGCCTTTGTGGGATGTATTTTGGCAACGATTTTTGGTGTGACGGCAGGTGTTCTTCGCCTGTCAAATAACTGGATCGTGGCCAAGTTGATGGCCGTTTACGTTGAAATTTTCCGTAACGTGCCAGTCTTGATTTGGATCCTGATCATCAACGCGATTTTCCTGATCGCACTGCCGCAACCCAAGGCGTTTAAATCGCGGGGTGGCAATCCGCCAGAGGCGGAGATGCTTTGGGATTCCTTTGCGTTCACGGGGCGCGGTATCTATGCGCCAAAACCTGTTTTCGAAACGGGGTCTTGGGTTGTTGTCGCGGTCTTTATCTTGTCGATCATTGGGGTATTTGCCTATCGGCGCTACGCCAAATTTGCACTGTATACCCATGGTCGTGATCTGCCACGAGGTTGGCCATCACTTGCGATTTTGTTTAGCCCTGCCATTTTGGCCTATTTTGTGATGGGTAGTCCCATTGGACTAGAATACCCAGAGCTTAAGGGCTTTAACTTCAAAGGTGGCATCTGGGCGCGTGGTTCATTTGTTGCGCTGACATTCGCGCTTGCCATTTACACGGGTGCCTTCATTGCGGAAAACGTGCGTGCGGGTATCCTTGCGATCTCGAAGGGTCAGACAGAAGCCGCTGCTGCATTGGGTATTCGTCCGGGCCGTATTATGAGCCTTGTGATTCTTCCGCAGGCTTTGCGCGTGATCATCCCGCCCATGATTTCCAACTTCTTAAACCTAACCAAAAACTCGTCATTGGCGATTGCGGTTGGGTACATGGATATCACGGGGACATTGGGTGGCATCACATTGAACCAAACAGGACGCGCGATCGAAGCGATCCTATTGTTGATGGCATTCTATCTTGCGATCAGCCTTGGCATCTCTGCGATCATGAACGTCTATAACAACTCAATCAAACTGAAGGAGCGCTAAGATGAGTGATCAATCTATTGCATTCGTGCGCCATGAAACACTGCCTCCTTCTCCGCCCCCCGCATCTGAAACGGGCATTGTAAAATGGATGCGTGAAAATCTGTTTTCATCTGTCACAAATTCTATCCTGACGCTCGCGGCTCTTTACGCGATTTATTCGATTTTGTCTGGATCCATGCCATGGATTTTGGGCGGGATTTGGCAAGC
This sequence comes from Paracoccaceae bacterium, assembly GCA_018222665.1. Taxonomy (GTDB): domain Bacteria; phylum Pseudomonadota; class Alphaproteobacteria; order Rhodobacterales; family Rhodobacteraceae; genus HIMB11. The sequence goes on along the minus strand of JAAEZW010000263.1, from coordinate 450 downwards.
GCCATCGCTTCAGGCGTGTCGCGAAATCTTGGCGGGGGACTCCGCAGGGTGTTTTGCGGTTTTGACGGAACGTTGGCACCAGTTGATCTTTGGGTTCAAATATCCGCAAGAGGCCTATTGGCGTCCAACATTGGCTTTCGTTCTCCTGATCGTTGCCGTTGCGCCCGTTTTGTTTGCAAATCTACCGCGTCGCATGTTGATCCTAACCGGCCTTTATCCGTTCATCGGGTTCTGGTTGATCTGGGGCGGCACGATTATGGCACCATTGATGAGCCTTGTTGGGTTCATCGTCGCCTATATGGTTTTCCAGCGCCTTGATCGTTCAAGCTTTGCGATGGGGGCATTAGGTGGCTTGGTCGCCGCAATCATTGTTTGGACACTTGGCGGGTATGTCAGTGACGCAGTGAGCGGTTGCCTAGCGATTGAACAAATTCGATCACGCGACATGGG
>JAAEZW010000262.1 GCA_018222665.1 Paracoccaceae bacterium | reverse complement strand
GTAGATGTAGCTTGCATCTTTTTCGCGCCGATCAGAGAGAAAGACATCCCGTAATTCATTCTCTGGCGTGATCTCTCTGACAAAAAATGTGACGCCCTTTACAGGGTGTTGAAACGACCCTTCGCGCAAAAATTTTGCGCCAAGGCTTTGTGATAATTCGAATTCCCGATCCTTGGTGTTTGTGCCCGTTTTCGGAACCAGATAGGCGGTTAGCCCAAACATCAGGGTGGCGATCAGTAAACCAAACATCAACACGGGTCTGGCCAATCTCCACGGACTCATCCCTGTGGCTTGGATCACGGCCAATTCGCTTTCGTTACTTAGGCGTGATGTCACATAAACTGTTGCGGCAAATGCGGACACGGGCAAAACCATGGACAGCACTGTTGGTAACGCAAGTACGGAAAATTCCAAAAACACTTTCGCGGAATGACCATCCGTGACCAATTCGTCGAATAGAGTAACGGCCCGATTGATCCACATCACAAGCGCAAAGACCAACGTAAAAAACGCAAATACCATCAGGCATTGTTTAAAAACATATCGATCCAAATGCGACATATGACAGCGCGTTATCCTGCAGCAATGTTTCCCCTGTTTATTGATTAAACGAAGTTTCACGAAAGTCTAGCTAAGCCGGGGTTTTACGGCGGTGATTTGCGTGAATTTCGGCAAGAATTCGAATTTGTGAAAGGTTTATCACTTTCCGAAAGGCGATTGTGTTTGCAACTGCGATTTGAAAGATTAGAACGTGATTAACTGAATGTATTGGAGCGGAATATGGCGATTAATCTGACTTGGAAATTTGTTGAACCTGAACTTGACGCGATTGCGGGGCATGAAGGACGTGTTGTTGTGATCGTCAGCAGTGATGCCAAAATTGATCAATTGGGACGTCGGGTTAACAAATTGACTCGCGGCGCCGTGGCGCGCGCGATTGAAAGTGAGGCGTTTGAAAAGGCGTCCTTGGGTCAGGTTATCTCACTGAATTACCCTGCGGGCGTGGCGGCGAACGCCGTCGATATCGTGAAATTGGATCGTCGTTCAGATGCGCTTACAACGCGTAAGGCGGGCGTTGCGATTGCCAAGGCCGTCGGCTCCAAAGACGCGTTGATCCTTGCAGGCTCTCTCAAAAATGCGGTGGATTTGGTGCAGGGCTATGCATTGCGTGCCTATGAATTTTCAGATCACAAAACCGAAAATGCCGAGGATAAAGATGCCGCCGTCACAGTTATGTTGTCAAAAGTTGCGGAACAAAGTGCCGCTTGTGAAACCGCACTGGCAATCGTCGACGGGGTGCATTTCACACGCGATTTGACGAACGAACCCTCAAACATTCTGACAACTACGGAATTCGCCAACCGATTGGTCGCGCTGAAGGACCACGGTGTCGAGGTCGAAGTGTTAGAGGAAGCCGACTTGGAAAAATTGGGCATGCGCGCCTTATTGGGTGTCGGGCAGGGGTCTGATAGCCCGTCCAAGGTGGTCGTCATGCAATGGAATGGGGGCGCAGAAAATGCACAACCTTTTGCCCTGATCGGGAAGGGCGTGGTTTTTGATACAGGTGGCATTTCCCTAAAACCCGCAGGCGGCATGGAGGACATGACCATGGACATGGGCGGCGCGGGTGTTGTTGCGGGCACAATGCTGTCCTTGGCCAAGCGCAAGGCCGCGGCCAATGTTGTGGCCCTTGTTGGATTGGTTGAAAATATGCCTTCGGGCAATGCCCAACGTCCCGGTGATGTTGTTACCTCGATGAAGGGTGACACGATTGAGGTTATCAACACAGATGCCGAAGGGCGCTTGGTGCTGTGCGATGTGATGTGGTACGCGCAAGAACGTTTTAACCCAACAGGGATGATTGATCTGGCAACATTGACGGGGGCAATCATCATTGGGTTAGGCCATGAAAATGCAGGCGTGTTTTCAAACGATGATGCACTATGCGACGGTTTGTTGGTGGCGGCCAAGACACAGGGCGAAGGCGCGTGGCGTATGCCACTTGGGGAAGCCTATGACAAAAAACTAAAATCACGGATTGCGGATGTGAAAAACGTGGGCGATCGCGCGGCGGGATCCATTACTGCGGCCGCCTTTCTTCAGCGGTTTGTTAAGGACAACACGCCATGGGCGCATATTGATATCGCAGGTGTTGCATCGACCAAGACCGAAACACCCTATGCGCCTGTCGGTGCGTCAGGTTGGGGCGTGATGACGCTGAATCAATTGATCCGCGATATGTGCGAAAAGGATTAAGGATTTGGGCGCGGCCTATTTTTATCACCTAACCCGCCGTCGCCTAGAAGACGCGCTACCCATGTTGGTTGAGCGTTCGTTGGCGCAAGGATGGCGGGTCGAGGTGCGTGGCACGCGCCCCGATGCCTTGGCGAAATTGTACGACCATCTGTGGACCTATAGCGAAGAAAGCTTTGTTCCCCACGCGCTGGCTGGGCAGGACGGGGCCGATGCCGCGCCCGTGATCCTGACGGATCAGGCGTTATCAGGATATGACTGTATCCTGTGCGTCGATGGTGCGGAACTGAATGCGGATGAAGTCAATGCTGCCGAGCGGGCCTGTTTGATATTTGATGGACATGATGATCACGCCCTGACGCAGGCACGGGGTCTGTGGAAATCCCTAACAGGTGCGGGATGTTCTGCGCAATACTGGTCCGAAGAAAGCGGAAAGTGGGAGTTGAAGGCGCAAAAATAGGCAAGCATTGAGCCCTTTGGGGGGAACTCGCAAATGTCTGCGCCTCACTATTTGGGTGTGTTTACTTTGTGAGACATGACATCAATTCGAAAACGCACAGAGTTAGCGCAACTGTGCATGTCGAATTAGACTGTATCCAGTTATTAAAAAAACATCCAAACAGCGACGGCAGCCAAGATTGTGCCAAACATCAAGTTGAGCCGTCTTGCGCCTTCATCAGTGCGAAATTTGTCGGCAATCGTGTCTCCTACAGCGGCCCAAATCGAAAACGCAATACAGTTGTTAAGCGTAAATATAGTCGAAATTGCCAAAACATTCGCAATTTGCAGGCCCCCGTCCATTGACAGAAACTGGCTGAACATCAATGCCATGATGATGTAGGCTTTAGGATTGAGTAAAAGCAAAACAACCCCATCCCAGAAGGTCGCTGGCTTTGCCTCTCCCTGTCCATCATATCTACCTGCGCGGATCAGTTTCCAAGCGAGCCATAAAACATATGCGGCACCAGATATTTTCAATGCAAAAAACGCATTCGGATAATCGTTCAAAGCTGTGATCATTCCAAGCCCAATCACCACTGTAACAAGCCAAGTTGCGATGTGATAACCGATGTTTGAAGGCACAGTCGCGGCGAAACCAAAGCGTGCCCCATTGGCTGCAAAAAACATGTTTCCTGGCCCAGGGCTGTAGGCGAGCGGAAAAAGAAAGATGATGAGTGCAATGGTTATTTCGATCATTGAAAACCTTATTATTTTAGGGGCTAATTCAGATGACTAACTTTAATGCTTTATAACTCATTGTC
>JAAEZW010000261.1 GCA_018222665.1 Paracoccaceae bacterium | reverse complement strand
CCCATGGCCTTTTCCTTTGGCATTGTGGAAACCTTTGCGCATGGACATTGGTTTGGTCCCGCGCTGCGCATCTTCCTCCTGATCTGTGTTCTGGGATATTTGGGTTACTACGGGGTTAAGGACAGCGGGATTTTATCGCTCTTGATATTGCAGTTTGTCACAACACTTGGGGCAGGGGCGGTTGATTGGGGTATTAAGTTATGAGGGCAGTGCCCTTAGCAAGGAAAAAGGCCAAGAATTTGTTGCAGATGTTTGGATGGAACCTTTGGCAGAGATTGGATCGTAACATCACGCATATCTGGTCCAAGAAAGAGGTCGCAAAAACCCACTCCTGTGATCCAAATGAATTGATCGTGTCACACCATGATATCGAAGTAATTGGGCGGTGTTTGGTTTTACAAAAACGGGATTTTTACGACTACGGCGCCACATATGTCGTTTGGACGGGGGCAGGGTACGTGATAAAAAAGCGCGTGGATAACCACCACGCGCCCTGTGCTTGGCAACCAAAGTCAAAACGACATCAATCAGTACGTACGGATCAATCCGACTAAACGCCCCTGAACACGGACACGATCATGCGGTACCAGACGAGTTTCATAGGCAGGGTTTGCCGCCTCTAGCGCGATCATTTCACCGCGATGGAAAAACTTTTTCAACGTCGCTTCGGCCCCATCCACCAATGCAACAACAATGTCACCATTTGTGGCCGTTTTCGTTTCGCGGATCACAACGACATCACCATCATTGATCCCCGCCTCAATCATTGAATCGCCCTTGACCTCAAGCGCGTAATGATCGCCCCCCGCGCGCAGCATATGACCGGGCACAGCAACATTGTGCGACACTTGGCTGATCGCCTCAATCGGGACACCCGCAGCGATGCGGCCCATGACGGGCAATTCCATGGCGTGCATCGTTTCAACGGGCGTTGGCATTGACGCAACAGCTTTGGCCGCGTCCCCTTCGATCACCCGAGGTGTAAATCCATCATCGCTTTCCCCGCCCAAAGCCTCGGGCAATTTCACGATTTCGATCGCGCGTGCCCGATGGGCCAGGCGTCGAATGAAACCACGCTCTTCCAATGCGGTGATCAACCGGTGAATGCCTGACTTTGATCGCAAGTCCAACGCCTCTTTCATTTCATCGAACGAAGGTGGAACACCATCACGCAACATGCGTTTATTGATGAAATCCAGCAAATCCAGTTGTTTACGGGTCAGCATGACAAGCCCCTTTAGAACATGATTTTCCATATGTTCTACATGTGTTCTTGTTTTGTGTCAATGCCATGTTTTACAGAAGGATCACTTCCACCTCTGCGCCTGCCTCTAATGCTGTGGCATGGGGTGCGCGAACGATCAGGGCATTTGATGCGGCCAGCACACTGAGCAACGCGCTGTCTTGTCTTTCAAACACACGCACCATCCCGTTTTCATAAACCGCGCGCATATAATGTTCCCGCCCGCCGTTTTGCGTGATGGGGTGGGATAGTTTTCCGCGGAATCTGGGCGCGGGTTGCTTTGGCAATCCCTGCAATGCGCGTATCACTGGCGTTAGGAATATTTTCCCACAGACCATTGCCGACACTGGGTTTCCCGGCAAACCAATCATCATCGCATCGCCCAACCGTCCTGCCATCAACGGTTTTCCAGGACGCATGGCAACTTTATAAAATTGACGCTGAACCCCATGTTTTTCTGCAGCTTCCGCAACCAAATCATGATCGCCGACAGAGGCACCACCAATCGTGACAACAACATCCGCCCCCTCGGCCAACGAAAACGCTTGTTCCAGAGATTGAAGGGTATCGCGCGCGATGGGCAAAACGCGCACCTCGGCCCCGATTTCGCTCAACATTGCCGCCAGGCCAAAGGTGTTGGATGCGATGATTTGATCGGGATTGGGGATTTCACCGGGCATGACCAATTCATCACCCGTCGAAATCAGGGCAACAGTTGGCTTTTGAAAAATCTGCACCTGCGGTACATTCATTGCCGCCAATAGGGCGACATCATTTGGACCCAACAGTTTGGGTGCGTCAAATGTTTGGCCGCAAGCGAAATCAAACCCCTTGGCACGGACATAGTATTTTGGATCCAGATTATCCTTTAGCGTTATTGTGTCCCCGCTGCGTTCGACATCCTCTTGAATGATGACACGATCACAACCACCTGGAACAGGCGCACCTGTGAAAATGCGCACGCATGACCCTGTGGGAACGGGGGCATCATATCCATGTCCCGCCGCCGATTCACCAATAACCTGATACGTTGCGCCCGTTACCGCGCCTGCGGAATTCAACGCATAGCCATCCATCGCCGATGCGGGAAAGGGCGGTTGATCCCGTTCTGCCACGGCGGAAACGGCCAACACACGACCCGCGGCTTCCGACAAGGGAACGGTTTCGATGTTAAGTGGATTTGCAAGTGCAAAAAGCGCGTCAAGCGCCTTACTCACACTGATCATTCTGCTGTATAGCGGCCAGATTTACCGCCATCCTTTAACACAACGCGAATTGCACCAATTTCCATGGTTTTATCAACGGCCTTGATCATATCATAGACGGTTAGACCCGCGACACTGGCCGCGGTTAATGCCTCCATCTCGACCCCTGTTTGACCCGTGGTTTTAACGCTGGCCTCAATATCAACACCCGGCAAATCGGGGTTGAGCGTTAGATCAACTGTTACCTTAGTAATCGCCAATGGGTGACACAGGGGGATCAGATCGGGTGTTTTTTTCGCACCCATAATCCCCGCCAAACGGGCCACGGACAGGACATCACCCTTTTTCGCGCGTCCCTGTGCGATCATGTCATAGGTTGCCTGTTGCATTTTGACATGCCCACGTGCGGTTGCGATGCGGTCTGTATGCGCCTTGTCAGAGACATCAACCATATGCGCTTCGCCGTTGGCGTTGAAATGGGTCAGATCAGACATCACATCGCCCCCATCAAAGGATTGGCAAGGATTGTGCGTGTTGCGCTTTCTACATCCTCTTGACGCATAAGGCTTTCGCCGATCAAAAACGTGCGTGCGCCGTATTGCGCCATATCGGCCAAATCCGCAGGCGTATTCAACCCACTTTCACTGACCAACACGCGATCCGCGGGCACCATGCGTGATAGTTCCCGCGTTGTGTTCAATGTTGTTTCAAAGGTTTTCAAATTACGGTTATTGATCCCCAATAGCGGCGATTTCAGCGCAAGTGCGCGTTCCAATTCATCTGCGTCATGGACCTCGATCAGGACATCCATATCCCATGAAAAGGCGGCGTCTTCTAATTCTTGGGCCTGCGCATCACTGACCGATGCCATGATGATCAGAATGCAATCACCACCCAATGCACGTGCCTCGGCCACTTGATAGGTGTCATACATGAAATCCTTGCGCAGCGCGGGCAGGGTGGTCGCCGCGCGGGCGGCGGTTAAGTACTCTTTTGCGCCCTGAAAACTGGGCGTATCGGTGAGTACGGATAAACACGTCGCCCCGCCTGCTTCATAGGATTTGGCTAGTAT
>JAAEZW010000260.1 GCA_018222665.1 Paracoccaceae bacterium | reverse complement strand
TGAAACATACGGAGTTGGATTTAAAGGTCAACCTCAGTGTTGGTCCGTGGGTTTCAATAGTTGGTTTGTCAATTCGCTCAGCTCAATATGCTCTAATCCATCCACCGCGGTTTCTATACGGGTGGCGCGGTCGGGGCCGAGCACGGGGTGGGCCAAGGCGCGGAATTTATTGGTCAGTTCGCCCGCTGTGGCGGGAGTGCGGTGATCCCATTTTGGTTCCATCCAATCGCTTTCCAACACCCGTCCATCGCGCAGTGTGATTTTTGCACGCGCATACCGGCGGCTGGGAAAGTGGGCATTTGCATGATCCTGTTCCCGCATCACCAACATCTGCGACAGGCGCATCACATCAGGATCCCCCAAAGCGTCATCCGCGATTGAGGCAGGCGTCACATCCCCATGCACCAGCGCAACAGCCACAGGAAAGGATGTGGAATATTGCGCCTGTTCGGTGGTGTCAGGTGCGCTGGTTGCAAGGCGGATCGCCTCATGAAATGTTTCGATTTCCAAACCCGTCACGTCGTGATGGGTAAAGCCATGGGTGCGTTGCAAATCCAACGCGGCCTCAATCGGGGCCTGCGCCCAACGACAGACGGGATAGGGTTTGTAGTATTGTTCCAACATATACCACCGTTCGCCCAGATCCTGCCAAAACTCTGGCACCTCTTCCACGATCAGTGCAGGGGCGCCCGTGAACCCCGCTTGGGCCAGTTTTGCCGCCGAAACGCCCGCCATGGATCCCCAACCTGCGCCATCCTTTAGCATCGTGGGGTGATCAATGCAGCGCATCATCTGACTGCGCGGTCCGTGGTATTCGGCAATCCCAAGGGCGTGGCGCGTTTGATCCGTGTCGAGTTGCAGGATATAGGCCCCTGCCGCCGCCGCCGTAACGGCGCCCCAACTGCCTGATGTGTGATAATCTGGGGCTGTTGCATGTTGTGCCATCGCCGCGCGGGCGCCGAATTCATAGCCCAGAATTGTTGCCAACAAAACCTCACGCCCTGAAATCTGTTGTTCATATCCCAGTGCAAGGATCGCGGGAAACAGGGGCGCACCAATATGTCCCTTGGCCATATTAAACCCGTCATGCCCATCAAGGCTATCAATCGTCATGCCCGCGGCCAATGCGGTCCCCTGCGCACTGGCGGTGCGGCCATCAAGCAGCATGGGGATCGTTCCGCCAAATTCCTGTGCCGCATGCTCGCGAATGATCGCTGACAATCGCGTGCGTGCCCCACCTGCGCCAATTCCAATCAGATCGAGGATGGAGAGTTTGGCTTGTTCCTTCACCGCATCGGGAATGTCGTTCAGATTCAATTTGTGGATCAGATCAATCGGGGTCATGTGGGATCCTTTCTACGTCAGCTTTCCGAAATAGATTTGCATATTCCCATGAAATTGTGACCTTTTATTTGCACAAATGTCGCGCATTGGATTAGACCAGCAGAAATCATTACCTAGGTATGCGACATGAGCGAAAGATTCGATGGAAACTTTACACAACAAGAACCGCTAAGTGAGGAGGCCATTGATGCTGCCGTGCGTGTGATGCAATCGGGGCGTTTACACCGCTATAACGTGTTGCCAGATGAAGTTGGTGAAGTTTGCGAATTGGAATTGGAATTCGCGCGCTATGTTGGCGCGCGCTATTGCCTTGCGGTGGCCTCGGGTGGGTATGCCATGGCAACGGCGCTTCGGGCGTTGGGGATTGGATATGGGGATCGTGTTTTGACAAACGCCTTTACGCTGGCCCCTGTGCCAGGCGCAATCGCGGCGGTTGGGGCAGATCCTCTTTTTGTTGATGTGACCGAAAACCTGACGATCGACCTAGAGGATTTGCGTGCCAAGGCGGATCAGGCCAGTGTTTTGATGCTAAGCCATATGCGGGGACACCTGTGCGATATGGATGCGTTGTTGGCGATTTGTGATTTGCATGGGATCAAGGTGATCGAAGATTGCGCGCATACGATGGGCGCAAAATGGAAAGGCCGACCATCAGGCTGCGATGGCGTCATTGGATGTTATTCCACGCAAACCTATAAACACATGAATTCGGGCGAGGGTGGATTGCTGGTGACGGATGATCCCGAAATCGCGGCACGCGCGGTGATGCTGTCGGGGTCTTATATGTTATATGGGAAGCATCCTGCTGCACCTGATCCTGCGTATTTTGAAACCATTCGTTATGAAACCCCCAATGTCTCAGGTCGGATGGATCATCTGCGGGCCGCGATTTTGCGTCCACAGTTGAAAACATTGGATCAGCAGATTGAACGCTGGAACGAACGGTATTCTGCCGTTGAACAGGGTTTGCGCGGCACACCGGGATTGACAGTGGTCGAACGCCCAGAGGACGAATTTTACGTGGGCTCCTCGATCCAGTTTCTGCTGCTGGATTGGAGTGCGCCCAAGGTTGAACGTGTGTTGAAAGCCTGTTTTGATCGCGGGGTCGAATTGAAATGGTTTGGCGCAACAGAGCCGCAAGGGTTCACATCCCGCTATGACAGCTGGCGTTATGCCAGCCCACAATCACTCCTGCAAAGTGATCGTATTTTGGGCGCGATTATGGACATGCGATTGCCCCTGACGTTTTCAGTGGACGATTGCAAATTGATCGCCCGCATCATTCGTGACGTCGTCTCACAGGTGCATCAATCGCCCGAGTGATCGGGGATCATATCAATTTCAATGGCCCTTTTATGGGCCTTATGTTCGGGTTCAAGGTGAATGTGGATTCGCATATGTGCGAATTCAATTTTCAATGCTGCTTCAATACGGTCGCAGAGTTCATGGGCGTCAAAAACGGTCATGTCGCTGGGCACGACAAGATGAAAATCAATGAACTTGGCCTGACCTGCCTGTCGTGTGCGCAGATCATGCGCCTGAACTGCGCCTGAACCATGTTCGGCGATAATGGATTTTATAGTGGCTTGATCTGCTTCGCTTAACGCCTCATCCATCAACCCGCTGAGCGAAGTTTGAACAACGTGATACCCTGACCACAGGATATTGGCCGCAACTAAAATCGCCAATGCCCCATCGAGCCACCAAATTCCAAACCATGCCGCCAGTGCGATTCCCGCAATCACCCCAAGCGATGAATAGACATCCGTCAACAGGTGTTTGCCATCCGCCACAAGCGCGGGGGAATGCAATTTCTGCCCTTCACGCAGTAAATAATAGCACCAAATACCATTGATGATGCCCGCGATTAGGTTGATAGCCAACCCCTCGCGCACCTCTGTAAGGGGGAGGGGTGTCATCAGGGCCAAATAGGCCTGCCACAAAATCACAAAGGCCGCGATAATAATCAGCGCGCCTTCAAATGTCGCGCTCATCAACTCGGCTTTGTGATGGCCATAGGGGTGGTTTTCATCCTCTGGGATTGCGGCAACCCGAATTGCGATAAAGGTAACCAAAGCGGTTGCAACATTCACCGTGCTTTCCAGTGCATCGGAAAACAGTGCCACAGACCCTGTGATCCAATAGGCCCAATATTTTAGCCCAAAAACCAAGATACCGATTGCGATAC
>JAAEZW010000259.1 GCA_018222665.1 Paracoccaceae bacterium | reverse complement strand
GACCTGTATTCGTGAAGGAAGCCGCATTGATAACATTGGCACACGCGCGCTGCCCAATAGCGAACGCCGCCTAAAATCCCCCGCCGATATGGCGCGCCTGTTTCGCCATCATCCTGCTGCCCTGCGCCGCACGCAGGAAATCGCGGACAAATGCGCGTTTTGCCTATCGGAATTATCCTATGAATATCCCGATGAAATCACCGATGGTGAAGATGCCCAAAGCCGTTTGGAACGCCTAAGTGAGGCGGGGTTAAATTGGCGATATCCAAACGGTGTCACCGACCAAGTCCGCGCCCTTGCGATCAAGGAATTGGCATTGGTGAAACGATTGGGATTTGCGGCCTATTTCCTAACGGTACATGACATTGTGCAATTCGCAAAATCCCAAGGCATCCTCTGTCAGGGGCGCGGATCGGCGGCCAATTCCATTTTGTGCTATGCTTTGGGTGTGACTGATGTGGGACCTGAAACGATCACCATGGTGTTTGAACGATTTATGTCGGAATACCGCGGCGAACCCCCTGACATCGACGTGGATTTTGAACATGAACGCCGCGAAGAGGTGATCCAACATATCTATGAAAAATATGGACGCGAACGCGCAGGGCTTTGCGCGACCGTGGTTCATTTCAGAACCCGCGCCGCCATTCGTGAGGTGGGCAAAGTTATGGGCCTGTCCCAAGATGTCCTTAGCAACCTAAGCGGACAGATTTGGGGATCTTATAGCCGCGGCGAAATCGGAGAAGAGCGATTGCGCGCTGTGGGATTGGACCCAAGTGATCCGCGCCTGATGCAGACCCTGCGCCTGATTGGGGAATTGATCGGGTTTCCCCGTCACCTAAGCCAGCATGTCGGCGGATTTATCATCACCAAAGGACGTTTGGATCATCTATGCCCCATTGAAAATGCGGCCATGGAGGATCGCACAATCATCGAATGGGATAAGGATGACATCGACACCCTTGGGATTTTAAAGGTGGATATTTTGTCATTGGGCATGCTGACCTGTATCCGCAAATCCTTTGATTTGATCACCCAGCATGAGGGCGAAACCCTGAGTATTGGGACCATCCCACAAGAGGATAAGGACACCTATGACATGCTGTGTCGCGCCGATGCGATTGGGGTGTTTCAGGTGGAAAGCCGTGCGCAGATGAATTTCCTGCCCCGCATGAAACCGCAAACCTTTTATGATCTGGTGATCGAGGTTGCGATTGTGCGCCCCGGTCCCATTCAGGGGGGCATGGTGCACCCCTATATCAATCGCCGTCAGGGCAAAGAGGCGATTGAATATCCATCAGGCGCCCTGCAAGAGGTGCTTGGCAAAACATTTGGCGTGCCCCTATTTCAGGAACAGGCCATGCAAATCGCGGTGGTTGGCGCAGGCTTTAGCCCGGAAGAGGCCGACCACCTGCGCAGGTCGCTGGCCACGTTCCGCAAAATGGGCACCATCGGAACCTTTCGCGATCGCTTTGTGCGCGGAATGTTGGAACGCGGATATGAGGAAGATTTTGCAGACCGCTGTTTTTCACAGATCGAAGGGTTTGGGGAATATGGTTTCCCCGAAAGCCACGCCGCGGCCTTTGCCATGCTGGCCTATGTTTCGGCCTGGTTAAAACGCCATCACCCTGCGGTTTTTGCCTGTGCGCTTTTGAATTCACAGCCGATGGGGTTTTATGCGCCCGCGCAAATCGTGCGGGATGCACGCGAACACAACATCGAAATTCGCCCCATTTGCGTCAACAATTCAAACTGGGACAATCATCTGGAACGGCGCAGCGATGGGCGTTTGGCCCTGCGATTGGGGTTTCGACAAATCAAAGGGATGAAGCAAGAAGACGCGGAATGGATCAGCGCCTGTCGCGGCAATGGGTATTATGACATCCCCAGCCTGTGGTTACGTGCAGGACTTGCGCCCGCGGCATTGGAACGTTTGGCCGAGGCAGATGCCTTTGGCGGTATGGGGCTTAATCGGCGCGATGCCTTATGGCGGATCAAATCCATCCGCGCGGACAAACCACTTCCCCTGCTTAGTGATCCAATGGATGGCGAGGCGATCTATGAACCAGGTGTTGATCTGCCCACTATGAATTTGGGCGAAGAGGTGGTTGAGGATTACGTATCCATCCGCATGTCCCTGCGCGCCCATCCTGTTGAATTACTGCGTCCCCTGCTTACAGGATTAACGCCGCATGCCGAATTGACCCATATTCCATTGGGTCCTGTGGAGGTCTGTGGTTTGGTGATCACACGCCAACGTCCTGGCACCGCATCAGGGGTGATTTTCCTAACGCTTGAGGATGAAACAGGGGTCAGCAACGTGGTTGTCTGGCCCAAGGTTTATGAACAATTTCGCACGGCGGTGATTGGGGGGCGTTTGTTGCATGTGCGCGGGTATCTTCAGCGCGAAGGCATCGTTGTGCATGTCATCGCCCAAGAGGTTCAGGACCTATCGCCCAAATTGGCCGAACTAGGCCATCCGCGCGATGATGCCATCGGCATTACCGACCCCAAAACGGACGAGGCCCCGCGCCCCACCACGCCCAAGCCACGCAATGCATGGCACCCAAGGGATCAGGCGAAAAAGCTATTTCCAAGTCGGGATTTTCACTAACCACAATGCGAAAATCTTGATATAAAATAACATTTTACCTCATCCAAACCCAAGCACCCTGCGTATATCGATCAGATGCCAACATTGAGGAGTTTTAAGCATGGAAGAAGCACTGGTCGCCCTGTCAATTCTTGGGTTTATTGTCGTCGCATGTATCTGGATTGTGATGAGTGAGATGAAATAAAACTCAAACACCCTCATCCAATTCTGGCACCGGCCCAACAGGGCGCGTCACCCCATCAAAACGCGAGGCAGGCGCGGGATAGGTCACGGGGCCATTTGGCGTTTCAACAGTGATGCGGCGCAATTCTGGATGGGCGGATAATCCTGCGATGTCGTTTAACAGGGCAAAGGCCACATCGGCCTTTGTCAAATCTGCCAAGGCCTGATCCGAACTGCGTTGTAAAAAGGCCTCTGCCACAATTTTGTCGGTCAAATCGCGATGGTCAACACGGTTCACATTGCTGGCAAACCGTGGATCGTGGGACAGGCTGACATCGCCCAAGACGTGCTCACACAATTTGCCCCATTCCCGATCACTTTGGATCGAAATCAAAATCTGTTTGCCGTCCTTTGTTTCAAACACCCCATAGGGCGCGATTGAAGGATGGGCCAACCCGACCCGCTTTGGCGTGCGCCCCCCTTCGTGATTAAGAAGGGGAACAGTCAACCAATCGGCCATCACATCAAACATCGACACCGTGATCGCCATCCCCTGACCCGTTATGCCGCGCGCGATCAATGCCTCCAGAATGGCCGCATGCGCGGTTGCGCCCGTTGCGATATCAACAACCGATACCCCGACACGCGATGGTTCATCGGGCCCGCCTGTGATCGAACACAGCCCGCTTTCTGCCTGGATCAACAGGTCATAGGCCTTGCGCGCGGCCATGTTGCCATCGGGATCAAACCCAGTGATTGAACAGG
>JAAEZW010000258.1 GCA_018222665.1 Paracoccaceae bacterium | reverse complement strand
CAATAACTGCTCTCTAGGGCACCGTTTCCATGTGCAAAACAGTTCCGAGGAATGGGTCACATACTCGCCATATTTTCGATGAATTTGAGGCGAATTGGTTAGAAAAACCCGTGCCAGCTCCCCTAAAATATGTCAGTTAATACAGTTGTATAGTTTATACCCCCACATGAATACTTATGGAGACTGTCTTGAGTATGATTAATCGCTTAGAGGGGCGGATTGTTATTTTTGGTGCCGGGTACATTTGCGACTTAGGGAGTTCGGCTGCGGCGCAGGCGGAACGCTATGTACCAACCATATGGGTTGATCCAGATGGATGTGAACACTGGATCATGGATAATGACGCAGAGGGTTATATGAGCCCTCATCTTACACCGGAGGGATTACCGGTGTGTCGCCAAGGTCCAACATGCGGTACCTTAAATACCGATCAGTTCTTTGCAACTGATCAACATCGCATTGATGCTCGTGGACGTGCGCGCTTGTTGAATTTCTTTAGAAGTTCAGAAGCCACGGTGTTTTCAATCGCGGGGCATACGGATGCACGTGCATCTGATGCCTATAATCTGCGGCTGTCGCAGCGACGGGCAAATGCTGTTGCGGCAATCGTACGCGAGGCGGGTAAGCAAGTCAGCCAATCTGTTGGTTATGGCGAACGCAAACCCCGCGCAACGAACAACACAGCAGAAGGCATGTCACAAAACAGACGTGTCGAAATTATCTGCGTACGTTAGTTAGGAGCACATTATGAGTATGTTTGTTAAGCGGGCCATGTTGGCCGTGCTTCCCCTTGGGCTTAGTGCCTGTGGTGGCGGCGTAGAATTGATGTCAGAGGCGATGTTCATGGGACAAGCCAATATTAACAAAGCAATTGACCTTGGATTTGACGCAAAACCACTTACCGAACTTCACGCGGGCATTTGGATTGATCCAAACGGCTGTCACCATTGGATTATTGACGATGGTGTCGAAGGTTACATGGATGCGCGGCGCTACCCTGATGGACGCCCAGTGTGTAATCCAACGGCGGTCCGCAATTCTGTAGGTGGTACATTCAAGGCAGTTGGCACAAGCCTGCTTGGTGATCCGATTTAAACCGCGAGTGTTGTTGGGGACCATTCGTTTTGAATGGTTCCCGATGCACCTGCGATTTATAGGTTCTCTGGCTGTGGCATGCCCAAAACGTGGTATCCACCATCAACGCGGATAATCTCACCCGTTGTGCAAGCCCCCGCATCAGACACCAAATAAACGGCCGTTCCACCCACAGCCTCAAGCGTTGCATTAGAACGTAACGGCGCGTTTTGGTCTGTATGTTTATAGGTTTTACGCGCACCACCGATAGCAGCACCCGCAAGTGTTTTCATCGGACCGGGGAAATGGCATTGACGCGGATTCCATCAGGACCCAAGTCATTTGCCAAATAACGTGTCGTGGCCTCGAGTGCGGCTTTGGCCACACCCATCACGTTATAAAATGGTGTCACCTTGTTTGATCCTTGATACGTCAGAGTGATCAAGGTGCCACCGTTTTCTTCCATCATGGGATGCGCACGACGCGCCACCTCGATGAAGGAATAGGCCGAGATATCCAGCGAATTTTTGAAATTATCGCGTGAGGTGTTCACAAAACGGCCCGTCAGCTCGTTTTTGTCGGAATAGGCAATGGCGTGCACCACGAAATCAATCGTCGGCCAACGCGCGGCCAGCTGATCAAATGCAGCATCAAGGCTTGCGTCATCCGTCACTTCCACATCGACCATAAAATCCGATCCAACCGATGCCGCCAAGGGTGCCAATCGCTGACCAAAGGCGTCACCCTGATAGGTGAATGCCAACTCTGCGCCCGCTTCTGCCATTGCCTTGGCAATACCCCAAGCGATAGACCTTTCATTGGCCACACCCATGATCAAACCGCGTTTTCCAGCCAGTGATTGCATATTTTTTGTCCCGCTCGTCGTTCTTTGACCCTAAATGACGGTTTTCCCTCTGGGCGTCAAGCGTGGCCAAGAATTCTGAAATAAGCACATATAGACATCTTCAAAATAGCGAATTCTCTGCGCTACCCGGCGGTGCTGCCGGGTGCGACAGTATTGTTGGCACATTACCCGCGATATTTTGAAATCAGCATGGACCCATTGGTTCCGCCAAAGCCAAAGCTGTTGGTCATCACCGTATCAAGGCCTGCGTTTTCAACTAGGCTTGTTGCGATTTCCGCAGGTTCCAATGCAGGGTCCAATGTTTCCACGTTGATCGAGGGCGCAATGAAATCATTGTCCAACATCAACAAACAATAAATCGCCTCTTGGGCACCAGTCGCCCCTTGGCTGTGACCTGTCATGGATTTTGTCGAACTGACAGGGGGTGTTGATCCCTGACCAAAGACGCGGCGCACGGCCTCGATCTCGCCTACATCGCCAACGGGTGTCGATGTGCCATGGGCGTTTATATAAGATACCTTGCGATCACTGTTTAGGGATTGCAGTGCAAGACGCATCGCGCGCTCGCCCCCCTCACCCGATGGGGCAACCATATCGTGCCCATCTGATGTTGCGCCATAGCCCGTAACCTCGGCATAGATTTTGGCACCACGCGCCAAGGCGTGTTCCAAATCCTCTAACACAACGATGCCACCACCGCCGCCAATCACGAAACCATCGCGATCTGCGTCAAATGCGCGGGATGCGCGCTCGGGTGTGTCGTTATATTTTGATGACATCGCGCCCATCGCGTCAAACAGGCAGGACAATGTCCAATCCAATTCTTCTCCGCCACCTGCAAACATCACGTCCTGTTTGCCCATCATGATCTGTTCCGCGGCATTGCCGATACAATGCAAGGATGTGGAACAGGCCGACGTGATGGAATAGTTGATGCCCTTAATCTTGTATGCGGTTGATAGGTTCGCCGAAATGGTTGACGACATGCATTTTGGAACCGCAAGTGGCCCAATGCGTTTGGGCGATCCCGCCTTTAACACAACATGATGGGACGCAAACATCGAACTGGTTGATGGGCCGCCAGATCCTGCCACCAATCCTGTGCGTTCGTTTGAAATCAACGCTTGATCCAAACCCGCGTCTGCAATCGCCTGTTCCATCGCCAAATAAGCATAGGCCGCACCTGGCCCCATGAAACGAAGCGTGCGCTTGTCGATCATATCGACCAGGTTTAACCCCTTGATATCGCCTGCGATTTGACTGCGGAATCCGTATTCCTTCATGTCTTCATTCGCGGTGATACCAGAGCGACCTGCCTTTAGGCTCTCCAATACTTCGGCCGCATTGTTCCCGATTGATGAAACAATTCCTAACCCTGTGACAACCACTCGGCGCATGTCGCTCTCCCTCTTCTTCTGTCTTTAGCTCTCTGAAAGAGCGACTTTCATATCTTTTACCTGATAGATCACTTCGCCATCCGCTTCGACGATCCCATCGGCAACACCCATCGTTAGGCGGCGTGTTTGCACAGCCTTGGTGAAATTCACACGATAGGTCAGCATTTTGCGATCTGGGCGCACCATGCCAGTCAGCTTAACTTCACCAACCCCAAGCGCATAAC
>JAAEZW010000257.1 GCA_018222665.1 Paracoccaceae bacterium | reverse complement strand
CAATCCGACGGATGATTTCGGCGGCAACGGGCACGGCCGTCCACCCTGCTGTGCGCCGAGCTTCGCTGCCTGCTGTATCCTCAGGTTCATCCAACGTAACGACCAAGACATATTTGGGATCATGTGCTGGGAAGATTGAGGCAAAGGTGGCAATCACCTTATCCTTTTCATAGCGTCCTTGGGCACTGGGTTTGTCCGCAGTTCCCGTTTTACCCGCAACCGCGTAGCCCGTGACCTCGCCCATGGATGCGGTGCCATCCGTGACCACACCGCGCAACATTTTTACCGAATTTGCCGCCGAAGCCGCCGACATCACACGCACCGGTTCGGCCCTTCCACCACCCTTTAGCAAACTGGGTTGAATGCGCAAACCGCCATTGGCAATCGCGGCATAGCCAACCGCCAAATGCATGGGCGTTGCCGACAACCCATGACCATAGGAAATTGTCATGGCAGAGAGTTCTGACCACTTTTTGGGCAATAGCGGCTTGCCCCCGCTTGCCTCAATCATTTCAAATTTGATCGGGTCGGTCATGCCCAAGTTGGTCAAAAACTTTTGCTGTTCTTCCGCGCCAATCATCTGCGCAATACGTGCCGTACCAATGTTAGATGATTTTGTGATCACCTCCCACACGGGTAATTTGGCGCCATAATCGTGATAATCGCGGATCTTGAATTTGCCCCAACGAATTGGGCCTTGGGTATTCATGACCGTCGTTGGGTTCAAAAGCCCCATATCCATGGCCTGCGCCACCGCAAAAATTTTAAACGTCGAGCCCAGTTCATAAACCCCCTGAACCGCACGATTAAACAGGGGGCTATCGGCCGCCTGCCCCTGAACAGGGGGACGCGGACGGTGGTTTGGGTCAAAATCAGGCAGTGATGCAATTGAAACAACTTCGCCTGTGTGTACATCCATCAATATTGCTGCCGCACCCCGTGCATTCAGCAATTTCATACCGCCATACAGAACCTGCTCAACCGCGGCCTGCACCGACAAATCCAAAGAAAGTTCAAGGGGTTGCCCAGACATATTGGGATCACGCAGGCGGGTATCAAAGGTTTTTTCAACCCCTGCCACGCCCACCAATTCGGCGGCTTGAACCCCCTCTTTCCCGAAACTGGCTCCACCTAAAACATGCGCGGCAAGTTTGCCATTGGGGTATAGGCGCATTTCGCGCGGGCCAAACCGCAAACCCGGATCACCGATGTCATAAACCGCCTGCATTTGTTCAGGACTGATCTTTTTCTTGATCCAAAGGAATTTGCGATCCCCTGTGAAATCTTTGACCAGTTTTTCAGGTTTCAAATCTGAGAAGATAATCGAAAGCTTTTGGGCCGTTTGTTGCGGATCAATCAAATGCGCGGTTTCAACATAGAGCGAATGGGTTTCCAAATTGGTCGCCAAAATGCGCCCCTTGCGATCCACAATGTCGGCACGTTGCGCGATAATGGATGCGCCCGCATTTTGTGCGCGTGGTTCAACTGGTTCGCTTGACGAAAGTGTGCCGACACGGATCGCAATCACGCTATACAAACATATGAACACAATCCCCAATACCAACAAACGCCCTTGGGCGCGTTGTCGTACCGCCTCTTTTTCGGCCTCATGCCGCGCACGGATATTTTCGCGTTCGATCACATCTGTATTTTCCCCGCGTTCGCGGGCAGGTAATATGCGACTAAGCGGGCGAAGCGGTGTGCGCAGTGACGGATATGTCATTGACCCGCCTCACGGTTTGCGACCTCGACCAGATCAGACAGCTCTCCCAATGGGAAGGCATTGTCATAAGGAAATTCAATCGTATCAATCGCCCCAAAATTTTCCGCCTGAAGGGGTGTTAAATGCAACCGATTGTAATTCAGGTTCACCAAATCCGTTAACCGATCAGGACGGTTTAAATAAGCCCATTCCGCACGCAAGACAGACAATCGCGCACGCGCCGCGCCAATATCGCGCTGCAACTCCTCGGTCTGAGTCAGGGCGTTTTGCGTTTTGATATTTTCCTGATAGGCCCAATAAGCAAGGCCAACCACAGTACAAACGATAAAAATACTTAATAACGTGCGCATTACCACTTCCTCGTTAACACTGGCATCCCCAAATCTTTTTCAATAATACTGTCGCCCGCGGGTGCATCGGTGCGCCGCGCAATTCGCAATTTCGCCGAACGCGCCCGTGGATTTTGCGCCAATTCATCCTCGTTTGGGGCGATGGCCTTTTTGCTGCGCAATTCGAATTGTGCGGGCGCTTGCTCAATATCTGGCGCATAGCGATTGGCACGTGCATTGGATCCTGACCGCATCTGTAAAAACCGCTTTACCATACGATCTTCGACGGAATGAAAGGTGACAACCGCCAACTGCCCGCCCGGTTTCAACGCCCGTTCTGACGCAATTAAACCCCGATAGAGTTCGCCATATTCATCATTCACCGCGATACGTAGCGCCTGAAAACTGCGGGTCGCCGCATGGCTTTGCCCTGGTTTGGTTCGAGGCAGAACATTTTCAATCAGATCCGCCAGATCCAGTGTTGTGTCAAACGGGGTCACCTCACGCCGCTTGACGATGGCACGTGCAATACGACGGCTGGCGCGCTCTTCCCCATATAGAAACAGAATATTGGCCAGCTCGGCTTCATCTGTTGTGTTAACGATATCCGCGGCACTTGGGCCAGATTGGCTCATCCGCATATCAAGCGGGCCGTCTTTTATAAACGAAAACCCTCGTTCCGCTCGATCCAACTGCATGGACGACACACCCAGGTCCAAAACAACCCCATCCAGGTCAGATGCATATTCATCAAGTTTGGAAAAAACACCTTCGACCAGATGCAACCGATCGCCATAATCCGCCGCCCAACTTTGAGCCATTTCAAACACCATCGGATCGCGATCAACGCCATAGACCCGATCCGCGCCCGCATCCAACAATGCACAGGTATATCCGCCCGCACCGAATGTACCATCCAACCACACCCCCAAAATCGGTGCGCAGTGGTCCAAAATTGGGCGCAATAAGACAGGAATATGAGGAGAGTTCGAGGTGGCCTGAGGTGCGTCAGCTACCGACATCAAGCACCCCCATCACCATCTAGGAATGTCAGTGGATCAAAATCATCTGGCTGATCGTGCAACCACGCATCAGTTTTTTCTTGATCTGCCTCGTATGTCGCAGGGTGCCAAATTTGAAATGTATCACCCGCAGCTATAAAATATGCTTCATTCTCTATGCCGATCTTTTGGCGCAGCTTTGCTGGTAAAACCAAGCGCCCCGTTTCATCTATGGATGTAGGGAAGGATTGGCCATGGAACAACCGCTCAAGTGTTTTTCGCCCGACTGAGCCGCGCGGCAATGCATCAATTTTGGCATCCACCTCTTCGATCGCTTCAATCGTGTAGCATTCTAAAAATTCGCGCCGCGTGTCGCCGTAAACGATGACCAGTTCAGGGGCCAACCCCTCGGTCCAATTTGGATCACAGGCCTGCACGACACGACGAAATAGAGCCGGGATAGACACCCGCCCTTTACTGTCTACTTTTTGTAGACCTTCGCCTCTAAACC
>JAAEZW010000256.1 GCA_018222665.1 Paracoccaceae bacterium | reverse complement strand
TTATCGAAACCAAACTCTTTCTCAAGTTCCGCTATGAACTCGGGTGGAAGCCCACGCGCGCCTACATATTCCGTGTTCCCCGAGCTATTGGCAGCGGTTTCAGAACCGCCACCCGATATTGCCTCGAACACATCTCCTTCGCCTTCTAAATTGGCAAGGATCTGCTCAATCGGCCCACCAGGGACGAATTGAACCAAGGCAAAGTTGATTACCATGATCCCCAGAAGCGTCGGGATAACCAGCAAAAGCCGGCGAATAATGTAGGCGCCCATTGCTTACCTCAAAACGCCTTTGGCTTTTAGATCGGCGGCTTTTTCGGCATTGTACCACCAGAAATCAAGATTACCCAATGCGAATGGCGGCAATGTTTCTGGGTGTTCATACATGTTCCAATAGGCCACGCGATAGGCATCATTGAACCACTGTGGCACCCAGAAATAATAGGCCCGCAATGTACGATCCAGCGCTTTGACCGAGGTTGCCAACTCTGCCTTGTTCTGGGCGTTCATCACATGCTCGATCAGAGTATCAACCGCCTCTGACTTAAGCCCCATCGAGTTAAAAACAGACTGATCTGCGGTTTCCGATCCAAAATATTGCTTCAATCCTGATGAGGGTTCCAGCGACATTGGGAACTGATCTACCATCATATCAAAGTCATAATTACGTGACCGATCGGTCATCTGCGCAGGGTCGATGCGTGAATATATTGCATCTATTCCTGCCGCTTTAAGATTATCGATGAATGGCAGGTGTACGCGGTCAAATGTGGGGCTATCTTCGATAATTTCGATTGTCAGCGTTTCACCCGCTGCATTTCGGCGCAATCCATCATCCCCGACAGTCCAACCTGCTTCGTCCAAAAGTGCGCTTGCTTTGCGTAGATTTTTACGATCCAACGTGCGGTTTCCGGAAACAGGGGCCATGACAGCCTCGCCATCAATTACACCTGCGGGCAATAGGTCCGCGATGGGTTCCAACAGGGCAAGTTCTGCATCTGATGGCATGCCTTCGGCGGCCAGTTCAGAGTTTTCCCAAAATGAATTAATGCGTGCGTATTGTCCGTAGAATAGCGATTCATTGGACCACTCAAAATTAAATAGCAATCCGACCGCCTGACGTACCCGGATATCGTTAAATTTGTCGCGCCGCAGGTTCATCACATAGCTTTGGCCAGTCGCCATACCACCATCGGGCAAAAGCGTTTTAATTACGTGACCTTCGTCAAGCGCAGGAAAATCATATGCAGTTGCCCATGATTTTGACGAGTTCTCTTGTCTGAACGTGTAAGCACCTGATTTGAAACCTTCAAACGCTGCGTTGGAGTCCGCAAAATACTCAATGCGAATTGTGTCAAAGTTTCCACGCCCTATGTTAAATGGCAAATCCTTGCCCCAATAATCGGGATTGCGTTTATACGTAATGCGTTTGTTGATGTCATAGCTATCTAACACATATGGACCTGACCCGATTGCAGGCTCCATCCGTGATTCGTCTAGCTTTGCGCCAGTCTTTTCAAACCACGCCTTGCTTTTCACAGGTAGTCCACCAACGATTGGAATCGCATCACGGCGCGACGCGTCATCGGCAAACGAATATTTGATACGGTGCGGACCCAAGATTTCCACACCTGTAACGATTTGACCCAGGATTGCACGATAACTGGCCAATCCTTCGTTCAGGAATAATTCATAGGTGAAGGCAACATCTTCTGCTGTGACAGGTGTACCATCCGAAAAACGTGCCTCTGGGCGCATGTGGAAGATGACCCATGATTGATCCTCTGGATATTCCAAGGTTTCCGCCAACAAACCATAGCTCGTTCCAACTTCATCTGACGTGCCTTCAAGAAGTGATTCGAATGGCGCCGACGCAAGGGCACCGGCGCGCCCTTTACGTGTGTAGGGATTGAAACTATCAAAGGTTCCCATCGTCCAGATAGAAATTTCACCGCCCTTTGGAGCGTCGGGATTCACATAATCAAGGTGTTTGTAATCCGCTGGATATTTCAATTCGCCAAAGAAATTGAAACCATGTGTTTTGGTAATCGCTTCATCCGCGCGCAGGGACATTGCACCAAAAATAACCGCAAGCCCAATGGCAGACCCAACAACAAAATTACGCAGTTTCGATGTGTCGACGGCTTTCGCCTGTACCCTTGATTTTGTCATAGCCTTCCTCCCGTGCTGGACATAAGGCTAGGGCGTTCAGGGGTCAGGTTCAATAGCGATAAAACAATAGTGAACAAAAGAAAAAGCCGCGCAGTAAGGCGCGGCTTTGTCATTCACATTGGTTGACCTTAGTTGATGGTCGCCAAATATGCGATCACGTTTGCGCGGTCTTCGATTTTCTTCAAACCTGCGAAACCCATTTTTGTGCCTGGAGCATATTTTTTGGGATTTTCAAGGAAACCGTTCAGGTTTTCAGGTGACCAAACGTCTGCAACAGCGCTAAGCGCACCTGAGTATCCATAACCCGCCACACCATCTACGGCACGTCCGACAACTTGATACATGTGTGGGCCAGTGCCATTTTCGCCATCACCTAATTTGTGGCATGCTTTACACTTGCCGAACACTTTTTCACCTTTTGCAGCATCCGCAGACGCATAAATCGTTGCGAAATCTAAAACTTCTTCTTCCTCAGTTGCTTCTTCTGCAACGGCAACTTCGATTTCGTAGCCGCTTTTTGCATGATCATCGCCATGGCCTTGTCCGCCACCTACGTGGTACAGTACTTCTGCTGCCCACACGCCAAGAAGGTAAACCAACAATGCGCCACAAAAGCCGCCGATTACTTTGGTAAATGTCATTTGATCCATAGCCACGTTCCATCTGCTACTGTTTGCGCGGTATCTATCCGCTTTCCTACTGCTTATGCAAGGTGTACAAATGCATCCAAACGACGCAGTTAGAGAAAAAAATAAGAAAATGACAAAAAAAATTGCATTCCAAGGTGCATTAGGCGCCTACAGCCACGAAGCGTGCAATGCTGCACGACCAGATTTAGAGCCTTTGGCCTGTAAAACGTTCGATCAAGTAATCGCCGCGGTGAACTCTGGACAAGCCGAATATGCAATGCTCCCCGTCGAAAATTCAACGTACGGGCGCGTGGCAGATATTCATCGATTGCTACCTGAAAGCGGTCTGCATATTATCGATGAAACTTTTACACGCGTGCGGATTTCGATGATGGCAAACCAAGGGGTTTCCTTGTCAGACGTAAAAGTTGCGCGTGCACATCTGGTCCTACTGCCGCAGGCACAAAAATTCTTAGATGAACATGGCATTCGCGCTGAAAGTGCTGTTGATAGTGCAGGTGCGGCAGCAGAACTGGCCGCCTCTGGCGAAACGGATATCGCCGTTATGGCAAGCGAAATAGCCGCCGATATTTATGGATTAAACGTCCTTGCCCGCAATATCGAAGATCATGGTCACAACACCACGCGTTTCTTGGTCATGTCGACCGGATCAAATCACGAACGCCGCGCGGATACGATGCTGACCACATTTGTATTTCAAGTGCGCAATATTCCAGCGGCTTTGTATAAGGCGATGGGCGGTTT
>JAAEZW010000255.1 GCA_018222665.1 Paracoccaceae bacterium | reverse complement strand
TTGAATTGCATGGAACGTCGTAAATTTTTAACAGGTGCAGCGATTGGTGCCGGCGCAGCAGCGCTAGCTTCACCAGCAATTTCAGGCGGTCATACAAAGGTTATGACAGTCGTTTCAACGTGGCCACGGGATTTCCCAGGGCTTGGTATTTCTGCACAACGGTTTTGTCAGCGTGTGAATGAAATATCAGGAGGCGCAATAACAACAGAATATTTCGCTGCCGGTGAGCGCGTAGGTGCGTTTGACTCATTCGATGAGGTATCTTCAGGGAACGCTCACGCATACATCGGCGCAGACTATTACTGGACCGGTAAACATGCAGGTTTCGCATACTTCACATCTGTTCCATTTGGCATGACAACGCAAGAGTGGACAGCGTGGATCAAGTTTGGCGGCGGCGGAGAGCTTTGGGATGAGCTTTCTGGTGAATTTGGCCTGAAGAAATTACCATGCGGTTCAACTGGCACACAGGCTGGTGGATGGTTCAACAAAGAAATTGAGAGTCCAGATGACTTTAAAGGTCTGAAAATGCGTATCCCGGGTCTTGGCGGACAAGTTATCACAAAGATGGGAGGTTCGTCGGTATCTCTTCCAGGTGGTCAGATCTATGAAAACCTTGTGTCCGGCGCAATCGAAGCAACTGAATGGGTCGGCCCATATAATGATTACTTTATGAAGTTTTATGAAGCTGCCAAGTATTATTACACCGGTGGCATGCATGAACCTGGCGGCGGCATAACACTAGGCTTGAATGCATCTTGGTGGGGGTCATTATCAGACACTGAACGTGCCATCATTACTGCAGCGGCTCATGAAGAGCATGCAGCAGCACATGATGAAGCTATGGCCAAAAATGGTGAATACCTGCAAAAGCTGATAGACGAACAAGGTGTACAAGTTCGTTCATTCAACGAAGATGTCTGGGATGGCTTCGCTGAAGCAGCTGAAGAAGTATTTGAAGAAGTTCGCGATCATTCAGCAATGGCCGCAAAAATTGATGACAATTTCCAGGCGAAACTTCGCGAAATTGGTGGTTCGATCGCTTCGTTCGAAGGCCAGTTTGTTTCTCAGCGTAACCGCATCTTGGGTCTTGGGTAAGACCTTAGGTTAGCACGATATTGGGGTCCCCTTGGGGGCCCCTTTTTCTTAACCACTATGGTGTTATAACTTTTTTGTTCTAAACAAGGAAAACTTGAGATGGCGCAGTATTCGCAAACGCCAGACGTCCCAAAATATGGTCAACCCGCGCCGATCGCGCGCCTATTTGGTTGGTTTATGATTGCGGCGCTAGCGGCCTTTTTGATAAACAACGTTTTGATTGTCGCATATGAGATGCCAACCGCAACCGCATTTTTCACCGATGGTTTCAGCTTGAATGCTATGGTCACACCAACAGTTTATCTGACAACATTTATGATTGCGGCCTATTACGTTTTGACCAACCCTGACAATGCATTGCGATATGACGCAGCGAAGCTGCATAGGTTTAATACCTTTGTAGTGCGAGCGATGTTCTGGTCGGTTTTCTTTGTTGGACTGGCAGATACCATAGTAGCGTTCATGCGCGTTGAAAATGTTTTCACTGCATGGCTGGGTGATGAACAAGGGCGCGCATTTGGACGCAATTCGTTTGTAGCACCCTACATACACATGCCTTTAATTTTTCTTGGTATTGTTGTTGCGATGTTCACGCGCACGCTTGGCTTTACATGGCTCGCACTGTTGATTGTTGCGGCCGAACTATTGATCGTTCTGTCACGCTTTATCTTTTCCTACGAACAGGCCTTCATGGGCGATTTGGTACGCTATTGGTATGCGGCACTGTTCCTTTTTGCCTCGGCCTACACATTATACGAAGAGGGCCACGTGCGCGTTGATCTGATTTACGCAGGCTTAAACAACCGCCGCAAAGGATCGGTAAACGCAATTGGTACTGTTTTGTGCGGCCTGACAACAGCATGGGCTATTTTAATTGTTGGCATGGCGGGCAAAACATCCATGATCAACGCCCCCATCCGCACGTTTGAAGTCAGCCAAGCAGGTTTTGCAGGCATGTACATCAAATATCAAATGGCTGTATTTATTGGTTTGTTCGCAATCACCATGCTGATTCAATTCGTCAGCTATTATTTCGATGCAGTAGCTGATCGTCGTGACGAACCTGGCCGCCGCGAAATTTCACCTGTTTCTCACTGAGGTCTATGATGGAATTATTCTTTCTACTCGTCCTAGTTCTGATCATGGCAACAGCGCTTGGCTCGGGCTATCCCGTGGCTTTCGCGCTTCCGGGTGCTGCGATCCTGACAATCGCACTTGCTGCTATTGCTGGCTTCTTCGCGGCTGGTGACTCATCTGCCTATTTCCACTCAGGTGGCCCCTATGAATGGCTCTCAGCTGGGGTATTGAACCTAAGAGGGGTCTATTGGGAGGTTGAACGCGACACACTCATCGCCATTCCGTTGTTCATCTTTATGGGCATCATGCTTCAGCGCTCAAAAATTGCAGAAGACCTTCTGGTTACCATGGCACAATTGTTTGGCCCCGTTCCTGGTGGTTTAGGCATTTCCGTTGTTTTCGTGGGCGCATTGCTGGCCGCCACCACGGGGATCGTTGGCGCGACGGTAGTAGCGATGGGCATGATTTCACTGCCTGCGATGCTGCGCAACAAATATTCGCCCTCCCTTGCGACGGGGACAATCGCAGCATCAGGCACATTGGGTCAAATTATTCCGCCCTCAATCGTTTTGATCATTCTAGCGGACCAGCTAGCCTCGGCAACGGACCAAGCCTCGACCGCGCGAAAAGCACTTCACAAGGAAGCAACAGGTGAGCTTCAGATGCCATCTGTCTTCGACGTAGGATCAACATCTGCGGGTGAAATGTTCCTTGGTGCTTTTGTACCTGGCCTATTGCTTGTCGGAATCTACATGGTCTACATCCTCGGCTTCGCGCTCTTAAAGCCATCTGCAGCACCTGCGGTTCCATATGAGGGGACGTATGACCGCAAGTTCTTTAGCAAGGTTTTATTGACACTTGTTCCACCTCTTGCGCTGATCTTCTTGGTTTTAGGATCAATCATTTCAGGCATCGCAACCGTGAACCAAGCGGGTGCAATTGGTGCCGCTGGTGCGTTGATTATGGCAGGCTATCGGCTTGAGGGAAACCATAGGTGGGTCTTTGGCCCAGCCCTATCAGCAATCGCAGGTGTGGTTGTCGTGGCTTTTGCATTGTCCAACTACGATATGAACGTCAAAGCAGCCGCAACAGCCGAAGATTTCCAGGGTATTTGGATAGGTGCGTTAGGTACCGCCCTGATCGTGATCGGCGTTGTTTGGTCAGGGTATCGCGCGCTTAAGATTGAGGACACTTTAAACGGTGTGATGATGGAAACCGCCAAAACAACGGCATTGGTTTTCGTGATCCTTT
This sequence comes from Paracoccaceae bacterium, assembly GCA_018222665.1. Taxonomy (GTDB): domain Bacteria; phylum Pseudomonadota; class Alphaproteobacteria; order Rhodobacterales; family Rhodobacteraceae; genus HIMB11. The sequence continues at coordinate 141 of JAAEZW010000255.1, read as the reverse complement.
TAGGTGCGGCCATGTTAACCGCAGCCTTCCGGGCATTTGGCGGTGAGGAATTAGTACGTGAATTTCTTGTTTCACTGCCAGGTGGTTTCTGGATGCAGTTCGTCATCGTTATGTTGGTGATCTTTATCCTTGGCTTCTTCC
>JAAEZW010000254.1 GCA_018222665.1 Paracoccaceae bacterium | reverse complement strand
CCGCTGCGCCATTTGCCATGATCTGCATCGCGACGTTTTCGTCTTCGCTTGCAATTGCGGCCTCGATGCTGCTGCCACCGGTTTTCGCTATGTCGTGTTTTGAAATATCGGTCGGAACACTTGGATCACCCAGAACGCTGACGTCCATTGTTAAAACACCGCCCCCTTGGGCACGAATGCGATCGCACAGATAATTTAATTCGTCATCTTTTGTGTCATATGTTCCGATGACTAGGATCGTTTTATCAGACATAGAAATCCCCTTAATCGCTATTTTCGTTTCCCATGAATTGTTCCGACAAAAGCCGAGCGCGTTCAATAAAATGCCGTGATCGTGCAGCTGCATTTTCAATATTTGGACGGTCGACGATCCAACCCACATAGGTCAGACTACGCAGCACAAGGAACATCATAACAAATCGCGGATCTAAATCCCGTCGTTTGCGATATCCCTCCATCAGCGCTTTGGCCTTATCCTGAAAATCATGGGTTTCGATTTGCTTCAACAGAATGGTCGCGATGTCGAATAAGCGAAATCCAAAACCGCAATCATCAAAATCCAAAAACGTGATGTCATTTTCATCAATCATCACGTTATCAGGGATCAGATCAGCGTGGATCAGGCCATAATCAAGCGTGTCCTCTAAATGTGAAAGCGCCTCATTCATTTGGTCTTGGATTTGGGTAAAGATATAACGTTCATCAGGCAACAGATCAGGATGGTCCCAAAACCTTCCCCAAAACGGTTGCGGCCCAACCAGGCCCAAACGGTCCCAAGAATGTCGTGAAAAGTTTTTGGGCGGGGACCAGGCATCCGCCGCATCATGGAATTCGGCCAGACGTACACCAAGGTCATGATAGATTTGTGTGACCCTGTGGGAACTGGGGTCTGATGACAAAACATCCGACATTGTTTGTCCCGAAACCCAGCTGATCGCCGTATAATGATCCCCCGCGTGAGCGATAACAAAACGATTGTCTTTGGCAGCAATCGCATCTGGCACGCTGCAGTTCACAGCCTTCATCGCGTGCATTAAGCAGAGTTCGGATTCAATTCCCGCCGCATCCTGATACCCAGTGCGATGTTTGCGAATAACGATTTTGCCCCGCGCGGTTTCTGCGCAATAGATCGTGTTTTCACGTGCAGCCAGTAATTGGAAACTATTTGGATCAAAGTCCCAGTATTGCGTCAGGTCTGGGCCAAGGTTGTCCATTACATTGTGCTTTCGACTTGGATGAGGACACGATCAAAGACTTCGATCATGAGATCAGCGTTTTCCATGGAAAAGGGCATGGGCGGGCGCATTTTTGTGGTGTTGTAATGGATGCCCAATTTATTCATCAAAATCCCATTTTGGCGCATTAGATTTGTAACCTGATTTGCGATGTCTGTTGCGGGTGTCTTGTTGGATTTGTCCAGCACCAATTCGGTTCCGAAAAACAAACCTTTGCCGCGCACATTGCCGATGATTGGATGGGTTTCGGATAACCGCGAAAGCTCTGCCTTGGCATACGCGCCAACTCGGTCTGCATTATCCATCAGGTTTTCAGTTTCAATGACATCCAATACTGCGTTCGCTGCGGCCACGGACACAGGGTTGCCACCAAATGTATTGAAGTATCGGAAGGATGTGCGAAACGCCGAAATGATATCATCCGTTGTGATAACTGCCGCAACAGGATGGCCATTACCCATGGGTTTGCCCAATGTGACGACATCGGGGGTAAATCCCTGATATTGATGACCCCACATATGCGAACCAATCCGCCCGAACCCTGGTTGAACCTCATCCGCGATGAGCAGGCCACCTGCATTTTTTACCGCCTTAACGGTTGGGTCCAGCCAATTTTCAGGTAAATCTGGAAACCCCTCATTTGCAAAGAATGGACAAATCAGCAGCCCTGCAAACCCGATCCCAGAGCGTTCCAGATCATCTATAGCGTTTTCCACATGACGCGCGAAATCGGCGGCATGTTGTTCTGGCATCATATCATGCGGTGGTCGGTAACTGTCGGGGGCGGGAACGAAGCGAATATGGTCCGTTTGCGATGTGCTGGCCCGATTGGTTGATGAGAGGGCCGCAACGGCAGTTGTGTTACCGTGGTAGGTGTGATCCGTCACAATAATCCCGCGTTTGCCCGTAACCGCCTCGGCCATGCGCAAGGCGATATCATTGGCCTCTGATCCCGTGCAAACCATAATCATACTGGACAGTGGGTCATCAAACTTTGCGGTTAAACGCTCCGCATATGACAGGATCCCATCGTGCAGATATCGTGTGTGGGTGTTTAACGTGGCGGCCTGTTTTGCAATCGCCTCAACCACATGTGGGTGACAATGCCCAACGTGGGGGACGTTGTTATAGCAATCAAGGTATTTGCGCCCATCTGCGTCATATACCCAAACACCTTGGCCGCGCACCAAATGGACTGGATCATCATAAAATAGGGACATATTCGGCCCTAATAGGCGTCTGCGTTTATCGATCAGATTATTTGTCACGGCGTGAATACCTTAGATGAGAGCGTCGAACAGATTTTGATCGTGTGTTCATGATGCGGGTTTGGCGGTTGTTTAAATAAAAACCAAAATTCGTTGACACATGTTTGTGTGCGAATTTTTCAGCCTTTATTTCTCGACGTTCTGCCAAAACACGTCGGACATGCAGGATCAGAACCCCAACAATCATCAGAAACAGGATAAATGCGATTGGACGATCGATGAAATCAAGTGGTTCTTTCACACGCGCCATTCCCGCACGCAGCTTTACTTCCATAATACCACCCAACACCATTCCAAGGATAATGGGGACGACAGGCAGGCTAAGGCGTTTTAAGGCAAAACCAATTACCCCAAAAAGTGCCGCGATGATGCAATCCGTCATTGAATTGCGAAGCGAATACACCCCAACAAAGCTAAGCGTTAGGATGATTGCGCCCAAAAAGCGATTAGGGATTTTCACCACGTTTATGATGCTGTTCGTCGCAAAAATCAGAAAGACCAAGACCAATACATTCAGGATCAAAAGCGCGATGTAGAGCGCCACCACGAAATCCATTTGATTGGCGAATAGTTGCGGACCAGGTACGACGTTATGCACATAGAACACCGATAGCATCATGGCTGTTAACGCCTCACCAGGGATACCAAGCGCAAGCAGAGGCACCATGGCAGCAGCGGGCACAGCGTTATTTGCGGTTTCGGACGCGATTAAACCCTCGCTTGATCCGCGACCAAAATCCTCTGGCCGCTTTGAACTGCGCTGGGCATAGGAATAACTTAGGAACTGTGCGGTGAATTCCCCGACACCTGGGATCATGCCCATTGTGACCCCAAAACTGCCCGAAACGGCAGCGATGCGGGGGTGCTTGGCCAATTCGCGTAATCCCTGCAACATGCCACCGCGCAGTTTTGTGAGGCGGATTTTTTCATCATCCCCATTCAAAAGATAAAATGCCTGAGAAAGCGCAAACAGCCCCAAGACCACAACAATCAGATCAATGCCACCTGATAAAAATGACTGATCAAACGTGTAGCGTTTTGTGTATTTCACGGGCTCAAGTCCCACTGTGT
>JAAEZW010000253.1 GCA_018222665.1 Paracoccaceae bacterium | reverse complement strand
GAATCAGTGATCCTGAAATGCTGATCAGGTCATAAGTCGCGGTCAGCTGAAACGCGCTTTGGTCCAAAAGGGCCGTTTTAAGGTGGTGTAGTGATTGTGCAGGTTGTTCCACGAACATCACCCCCGTTGCTGTGGACAAATCCGCTCCAAACGTATCCTTGGCCCAACCCAATAGCGGGTCCCACGCCTCGGCCTGTCTTTGGGTCAATTCAACGGGAGCATCGGCGCGATAGCACAGCAAATCGGTTTCGCCATATTCCGCCAGCAAATTCACAACCTCATCAAACTGATGGGTCACTTTGTCGATTGCTGCATTGGCAGAGCGTGTAAATGGCATTGTTGTGGGATCAATTGTGCCCTCTTGGGCATCCCATTCCTCTGCAATGGCGCGCGCCAATTCGACCCTTGGCACGACAAGGCTAGTTTTTGCGGGTGTTTTCACACCACGACCATCCAATAGAACCGCGTATCCCCCCTCAGTTTCACTTACCGAGGCCTCTGTCCAAAATCGCTTAAGTTTCCATTCGGTCATGTTTCGCACTCCAACCAATCTGTGATCGCCTGATATACGGATTGCGGTGTCTCTGCCACCCTGAAGGCCGCGTCAAATCGATCAACAGGGTGATACCCCCACGAAACCCCAACAAACCCAACAGGCGCTGCCACGGCCATCTGCATGTCATGGGTGGTGTCCCCGATGAACAGACACCGCTGCGCGGAAGCACCCGTTTCCGCCAGTGCGGCCTGCAGCATCGCTGGGTTGGGTTTTGATGCATGCGTATCAGCAGTCTGAATGGTTTGAAACACCCCGCCCCAATCATAATACTCGACCAACGCATTCACCCCGCGCCGCGATTTACCTGTGGCAAGCCCAAGCAACCAGTTTTTATGCGATCTGCATTTGCGCAATAGATCCGCAATTCCAGGATAAAGCACGGATATCGCCCCCGCCTCTCGGGATTTACGGTAACTGTGTTTATATGTACTGACGGCTGCAGAAATGGTGTGGGCGTCACTATCTGAAGGCAGCAGATACATCATGGCCTGTTCTAACGACAATCCGACTGTGGACAGGATTGCATCACGATTGGGAACTGGCGTTGCTATGGCGGCAAAGGCATCATGCATCGCCGCCAAAATTTCGGATTGGCTGTCCACCAAGGTTCCATCCACATCAAAGAGGATCAGCGCAAGATCATCCAAGCCCTAAAGCTCCTCAAAAGGATCATCGGGGACATCGTTCACGTCCCATTGAAACGTTTCCCATGTGCGCTGCATGTGGGGCGATAAGTCTGCCGTGATTTCGAATGTCTTTTTCGTCACAGGATGTTCAAATCGCAAATAACGGGCATGTAGATGCAATTTTTTGCTAATGTCCCCACCAAATTGCGCGCCCCAACCATCGCCCAAGTTTTCCTGACCTGGCCCACCATATTTTCCATCACCGATGATAGGATGACCAATTTCCGCCATGTGCGCGCGTAACTGATGAGTACGCCCTGTCACGGGAACCAGGGCAACCCAGGCCCCTCGTGACGCAAGACGCGACAACATGAAATAATCACTTTGCGCCCGTTTCGCGCCGTCGGTTTTTTGAACATCACGCGGATGAATGCAGATCATTTTCTCACCCTCGCCCTTACGACCATGTCCTGACGCTTTCACCAAACCGTACTTGATTGTTCCGATTTGGGGCACTGGTACACCTGCAACAGCGGCCCAATAAATCTTGCGTGTTTCGCGGTGGCGCAGCGCGTCACTTAGGGTTGCTGCGACCGAACGGGACCGCGCCAGAAGCAACAAACCAGATGTGTCCTTGTCAAGGCGATGCACTAAACGTGGTTTTTCATCACGATCATATTTTAAGGCCTCGGCCAATCCATCAACATGGCGCACCTGCTTGCTGCCCCCTTGGGATGGAAGGCCCGCGGGTTTGTTTAAAACGATCAAATGATCGTCCATGTATATCACCGCATCGTGGATCATCTGACGATCTTGATCCGAAATGCGGGATCGCGTGGGCCGCTCTTCCCTATGTTCGGGCGCAGGGATGGGTGGAATGCGTACCTCTTGCCCCGCCTCAACCCGCGTTGCGGGTTTGCAGCGCGCGCCATCAATCCGCAGCTCGCCTTTGCGACACATCTTTTCGATGCGAATTTGGCTTAGGTGGGGAAACAAACGCTTTAGCCAACGGTCCAAACGTTGATCCGCATCTTCCGCAGAAATCGTGATGCGTTGAACGCCGCTCATAACAAAACCCCTTTGGCTAAAAATACGCCGATAAAGAGTGCCACAACCGCACCAATCACCGAGACCGCAACATAGCCTATGGCGTCTGCCATGCGCTCTGTCTCGATCAATTTAAAGACGTCTAATGAAAATGTCGAAAAGGTTGTGAATGCGCCAAGAAACCCTGTCATTGCAAAAAACGTTATACGGTCCAATCCACGGCTGCTGAAAAACACAAACGCCAATCCCAACACGAATGATCCCATCAGATTGACCGCCAACGTGCCAAGCGGAAAGACAAACCATCCAGAAACCAGAAAACGCGCCAAGGCGCCAAGTGCACCCCCAAGGGCAATCATTAGATACATCATGGCGCGTCCTTGTGCGCTTTACCCCCAATTGTCAAGCATCACACCTAGGTATCGCTTGCGTTCCGTTTGGCCCGCAGTTTTTCAAAATATTCGACTCGTTTGCGCAAATCCCTCTCAAATCCGCGTTCGACAGGATCATAAATCTTGGGTCGGCACATCGTTTCAGGGAAATAGTTTTGCCCCGAAAACCCATCTTCAGCATTGTGATCATAGGCGTAATCGGCCCCATAGCCCTGGTCCGCCATCAACTGCGTTGGGGCGTTTAGAATATGTTTGGGCGGAATTTCGGACCCATGAGAACGCGCCAAAATGCGCGCGGCCTTATATGCGGTATACCCCGCGTTCGATTTCGGGGCCAGTGCCAGATAAGTGACCGCCTGCGATAATGCCAATTCGCCTTCTGGACTGCCAAGGCGTTCATATGTTTCCCAGGCCCCAATACAAATTGTCTGCGCCTGTGGGTCCGCCAAACCGATATCCTCAACCGCCATGCGTAAAATGCGCCGGGCCAGATATCGTGGATCTTCACCACCCTCTAACATGCGCGCGAACCAATAAAGCGCGGCATCGGGATCCGATCCGCGCACGGATTTGTGCAGTGCTGAAATCAGGTTGTAGTGTGAATCCCCGCTTTTGTCGTATTTTGCAGCACGACGGGTAAGACGTTTGCGCAATTCAGCATCGGTAATTACGGTGTCGCCACGCCACGAATGAACCTGTTCCACCAGATTGATCAGGGCGCGTCCATCCCCATCCGCCATCGCGATCAGGGTTTCTCGCGCCGCCACATCCAACGGCAGGGTCAGTCCTAATTCCCCCTCAGCACGTTCCAAAAGCTGGACCAATTCATTTGATCCAAGACGCTCCAACACCAAAACCTGTGCCCTTGATAAAAGTGCTGCGTTCAATTCAAAGGATGGATTTTCCGTGGTTGCCCCAACAAGGATGATCGTGCCATCCTCCATATAGGGTAAAAATCCGTCTTGCT
>JAAEZW010000252.1 GCA_018222665.1 Paracoccaceae bacterium | reverse complement strand
TTCATAAACTCGCGTAACTTTGGCTGCATGCAAGCGTGGTTTGAATAACTGCCAAAGACGCAAGGTGATGTCAGCATCCTCGGCGGCATATTTCGTCGCCTCATCAATTGGAACGCGGTCAAATGTGATGGCCGATTTCCCTGTTCCAAGTAGCGGCTTGATCGGGATCGGGGTGTGATTCAAGTACCGTTCAGACAATCCATCCATGCCATGGTTATGCAAACCACCATGCATCGCATATGACATCAACATGGTGTCATCAATTGGCGCCACATCAATTCCAAGACCTGCAAAAATCTTGGTGTCATATTTCATGTTCTGCCCAATCTTCAGGATGGAAGGGTCTTGCAGCATCGGGGTTAGCGCCTCTAGTGCAACGTTCAGCGGCAGTTGGTTCTCGGCAAGCTCAACGCCGCCAAAAAGATCATCTGCCGCATTCGCCTTGTGCGTTAGGGGAATGTAACAGGCCTCACCCGTCTTAACAGACAACGAAATGCCAACCAATTCAGCCTGCATTTCGTTCAATGACGTGGTTTCCGTATCAACCGCGACATATCCGGCCTCATAGACCCGAGCGATCCAATCCTGAAGCGCCGCCATATCTCGCACGCATTCATATTTTTCAGCGTCGAAAGCGATGTCCGCAACATTCACGGCCGCAGACTGCGCCGCATTCGACGAAGGTGCTGCATCCGTGATTTGCGGCATGTCTTTACCAAAACGCTCTGCAACACGTTTGGTCAGCGTTCTAAATTCCATCTCTGCCAAAAAGCTGAGGAGTTTATCGGGATCGGGATCACGGATTTCCAGATCGTCAATTGTGAAGTCTAGTGGGGTATTGAAATCCAACTGGACCAATTGCCGCGATAAGCGGATTTGATCCGCATTGTTTATTAATGTTTCACGCCGTTTTGGTTGTTTGATTTCGCCTGCGCGTTCCAACAAACTATCCAAATCACCATATTCGTTGATCAGCAAAGCCGCCGTTTTCACACCGATGCCTGGCGCACCAGGAACATTGTCAACGCTATCGCCTGCCAGTGCCTGAACGTCGACAACACGTTCTGGATAAACGCCAAACTTTGCGTGTACACCATCCCGATCAATGCGGTTTTGTTTCATAGCATCGAACATTTCGACGCCGCCGCCCACCAACTGCATCAAATCCTTGTCGGAACTGATAATGGTGACGCGTCCACCTGCATCGCGCGCCTGACAGGCAAGGGTTGCGATGATATCATCCGCCTCATATCCCTCAATCTCTTCGCAAGCGATGTTGAAGGCGCGTGTTGCGTCACGCGTAAGTGGCATTTGAGGACGCAAATCCTCGGGCATGGCATCACGATTAGCCTTGTAAAGATCATAGAGATCGTTTCGAAACGTGTGACTGCCCTTGTCAAAGATAACAGCGATATGGGTCGCGGCATCTGGGCCAGTATTCCCCTCAATATACCGCTGGAGCATATTGCAAAAACCGCTTACGGCACCAATGGGCAGCCCATCAGATTTTCGTGTTAGCGGCGGAAGTGCGTGGAATGCACGAAAAATAAATGCTGATCCGTCGATAAGATGAAGGTGGTGGCCGTTGCCAAAATTCATTGTGTGCCCCTGTTGCGTTTAGCGGAAAGGTACACAAGGCGAACATCAATGGCCACACCCTAAACTTACTGACAAGCGTTAATATCACCAGTTGACGATTCTGACGCAAAATTCGCAGACTTAAAATTGCACATGACAAACTTCATGGTGTTGAGTTTTGTTTGGGCCACTAATGCCAATAGCTCATTTACTGCAGAGACAATAGAATAGGCAAATGAACTTTCCGTTCCGATTTTGAACGCACCATAGACTGCAATTCCAAGAGCAATTACACCTGCGGTTAAAACGACCCATTCAATTGTTAGTGCACCAGTTTCATCGGAAATAATTTTTACACACACCATAACATTCGCACGCTCAGTCATTCGTAATCGGAGGCCCGATACGATGGAAATTGGGCTAAAAATTGGCAAGACTATGACATATCTGCCAGATTCATGGCAGATTGGTTGGAAAAAGCTCAAGCCAACTTGAATTACGCCGAATTCAGGCTGATTTCTGATGATCTTTGTGAATCAGTTTGCAATCACAATACGGGCATTCAACCCAGCCATGTTCATTGGGAATTTGTAACCAAACGCGTGGGTGTCCCAGTGCAGCTTCGCCCCCGTCACATGAAACGCGGTAGGACTCAACAATTTTTGTTTCTGGAGCATGTGTCGTCATTTCATTTGTCCTTTTGCTGATGCGCTGCCGCTTATGCGGCAAATTTGGAAACGAGGCAAGAACTAGGTCGGCCTAGGGATCATTCTGCCTAGCACACGACCGCTTAGGATGTGGACATGTAAATGCGGCACTTCTTGCACGCCTGCCTCACCCGTATTTGCAATCGCGCGATACCCCATACCATCCATAGAAGGTTGGACACCCAATAATTTGCACACTTCTCCGATCGCGCGCGTGAAACCTACAATTTCCTCATTACTCGCCTCTTGCGCAAAGTGGTCATAATTCACGTACGACCCCTTGGGGATTACCAAGACATGTAGTGGGGCCTGTGGCGCAATATCTTCAAATGCCAAGGCGTGTTCTGTCTCCAAAACAGTTTTTTTGGGAATCTCTCCGCGTAGGATTTTTGCGAAAATGTTTTGATCGTCGTAATTGTAGCTCATCTCAATCCTTAATCTGAATAAATCCAGTCCAGCGTCACAATATCAAGCACCTCTTCCACCGCAATATCCGCAAATCGCGACAGTTCGTCTGCGTTCCGTTGTACCGGTCCTTTTTCGTCGATTTTATAGTCAAACTCCAGCTTTAGATCGCCGATACTGTCAATTTCTTTCTTTAAATCATTTCGGATAGAAGGCAGCAATTTAACCAACGTTTCGACAGCTGTTTAATCAGAAATAAGACCAATCCAGCGCGCAAGACCCATCAAACAAGATGCCAATCGGTGAAATCGATTTGGATGAATTGCACGCAGAGCTTGGTGATTAAACTAAGCCTTCCACTTTAAACATGTCGAAAACATTCGCCTCGGGACGTGGACCAACGTGGCGAATGACTTCGCCTGCACTGATGCACCCCATGCGGCAGGCAGTTTCCAAATCGCGATTTGTCAGGATACCGTACAAAAATCCCGCTGCAAACTGATCACCTGCGCCAGTCGCATCAACAGGCACAATTGTTTCGACGCTCACGTCCACGCGGTTTCCATTTTGGATCGCACTTACACCATTGCCTGATCGCGTACAGACAACAAGCGGACAGATTTCCGACAATTGCGCAAGCGCTGCATCCGTATCCTCGGTTTGATGAAGCGATTGGATCTCGGCCTCATTTCCGATCACGTAATCCAACTCATTCTTAATCAAATCAAAAAAATCATCGCGGTGACGTTCAACACAAAATGGGTCTGAAATGGCAATACCAGCCCGTCCACCACCCGTGCGGCAGCTACGTGATAAACGTTTAAACGCCTCTTTCCCTTTATCTTTGTCGAAAAGGTAGCCTTCCAAAAATACATTTTTTGCGGCTGATCCAAATTCATCCTGAACATCCTCTGAACCAAGCTCAGCAG
>JAAEZW010000251.1 GCA_018222665.1 Paracoccaceae bacterium | reverse complement strand
CTTCATAGCGGCCGCCTTTCTCGGGAACCAATTTTAACGTCACCCCTGACATCGGCACGCCAATCACACCCGACCGATCGGTCGGTTCTTGTTGGATCATCGTGGCAGGCGCGGTTTCCGTCAGTCCCCAAGAGGACGTCATCAAGGGCACTTCGCCTTTCACATCAAGGGCCATTTGTTCCAGGCCTTGCCAAATATCCTGCGGAAGCGAGGCTCCTGCATAAAAGATCATATCCAAATCTTGGAAAAATCTTTGGCGCAAATCCTGATCTGATTTCAGAGCTTGTAGCAGCATTCCAAAGCCAACGGGCACGTTAAACACCAAGCTGCCTGTGACCATTTTCAAATTTTCGACCGTGCGGTCAAACAATCCCTTAAGCGGTTTGCCATCATCGATGTAAAAGCTGCCACCATTAGCCAGCATCATGTTGAAATTATGCGATCCGCCAAAGACGTGGTTCCATGGCAGCCAATCCACAACACTGGGTGGACGTTCGGTCAAAAACGGCAATGAATCGGCAATTTGGGTTTGGTTCACGCACATCATACGCTGCGTGGTCATCACCCCTTTGGGGGCCGAGGTTGACCCGCTGGTCATCAAAATTTTGACAACACTATCGGGGGTCACCAGACTCCGTGCTGCATCAATATCAACACCACTGTCCCCTTGCAGCAGGGTGTCCATGCCTGTGACACCCGATTGTGACCCCACGTCGCTGGCAACGATTTCCACGCCAGCAAGCGCATCAATTGTGATCGCATGGGCAAATTTGTCCGCATCCACCACATAGGCCATGCGTGGCTTCACCAATGAAATTGCATGTTCCAAACGTTCACGCGCAGCAGGGATCAGGGCGTATTGTTCCGCAATTGGCGCAGTGGGCACCCCCACATAATGCGCGGCAAGGGTCAGCAACCCATGGTCCACACCATTTCCCGACATAATCAGGATTGGGGTATCTGGCCCCATCCCACGCGCAAGCAATGACGCCGCTATGGCGCGCACCTTTTGCAAAGTGGATTGATAGGTTTCTTCGCGCCAACCCGCACCGCTGCGTTCGGCCAAAAATATACGTTCGGGCGCTTCCCCTGACCAGCGATGCAGCCAATCAGCCGAGGTATCAACCACATCGCCCATTTCGGCATTAGAGCGCAACAACAAGGTCCCATCACTGCGCTGTTCGCTTGACACATCATGGGGTTTAAAGTTTGAGGTACGCTTCATCACGCCTGTCCCTTTTTTGCGGATTCGATTAGTTTCAATGTTGCAATCATCTGTTCTAATTGTTCGGGCGCGATCCCCGATAACAGCTTTGCCTCATGCTGTGTCACAGCATCAAGTGTTTCGCGATAAAGCGCGTGACCAGCCTCTGTTGGATGAAGCGCATAGCTGCGGCGGTCCGTTGGCACGCGCTCTCGTGTGATCAATTCGCGTTCTTCCAATTCATCAATTATGACAACCAAATTGGGGCGTTCGATATCCATAATTTGGGACAGACGCGATTGGTTTAAACCAGGGTTATCGACAATCAAAACCAGGGCCGAATAGGTCAACATACGCAGATCAAAGGGACGCAATGTTTCGATCAGATCGGATTGGATCACGTTAAATGATCGCTTCAGGTGATAGCCAACAAAGGTGCGCAGTGTTTCATCATTAATCTTGGTCATGGAACCTCCCAGTGCATGGCCTATCGAAATTTTGGCGCACGCTTTTCCAAAAATGCGCGCAAGCCCTCTTGGGCATCTGGCGTTGTTTGCGACATCGACGCGGCCAAGGCTTCGGCAAATAAACCGTCATCGCGCCCCATGTCATTGATCCGCGGGATCGCCTGCAACATCAGCATATTGGCAAATGGCGCATTGCGCGAAATTTTACCTGCCAATGTTTGGGCAAGCGGCAGGGCCTCGCCCTCACCTACCGAATAATGCGCAAGACCAAGGGCCACACCCTCATCCGCCGAATATTTACGTCCCGTTAGCATCATTTCGGTCATGCGATCGGGGCCAATGATCCGCCCCACACGGGCTGTTGCGCCGCCGCCTACGAAAATGCCACGGCGCCCTTCGGGCAATTGGAATATTGTTGACGGCTCTGCGATGCGCACATGCGTTGCCGCAGCCAATTCCATTCCACCCCCGATCACTGCACCAAACATGGCGGATACAACGGCCAATCCCCCGAATTGAATTTTCTCCATCACCGAATGCCAGTGACGGGAATGATAAAAATTCTCTTCAGGTTCGCGATGCACATGTTCAGACAAATCCAATCCCGAACAATAGTGGCCCGCCGTCCCAGTTAGAATTGCCACCTTCACACCACTAGGTGGTGCCGTAAAAAATGCCTCTAGCGCGTGCAATAGTTCTTCACACATTGCATTGCGCTTTTCTGGTCTATTCATGACCAGTGTGGCGATTGCCCCCTCAACCGAGATTTGTAGAATATCTTGTCCCAAAGGGTGCGCTCCTGATGCGTTGACTTTATTCTTCTTGATTTATGTTATTATGCATAACAATATTATGAAAGAAAGAATTTTATTCATAACCATCGCAAATGAACCGCAACCTGAAGGAAAGATGGCATGCAATATCACCTAAACGGCTTTGTTCCCGGCGATCCCGACATCGCACCCGCAGAACCCGCTCGCATTGTTGGCGAAAATGGCCTCCCCTCACACGTGGACGTGATAATTGCGGGATGTGGCCCCGCGGGTTTGTGTTTGGCCGCGCAATTGGCACGCTATCCAAATATTTCGTCCATGATTGTTGAACCGAAATCAGGCCCCATGGAAAAAGGGCAAGCCGATGGTATCAGCGTGCGGTCCATGGAAATGTTTCAAACTTTTGGGTTTGCAGAAAAGCTAAGCCGTGAATCCCTTTGGATCAACGAGACAACATTCTGGACACCAAACCCAACTGATCCATCAAAGATTGCCCGTGTGGGGCGCGTTCAAGACGTCGAAGAGGGCATCAGTGAAATGCCCCACGTCCTGATCAATCAGGCACGCATCCATGATATGTTTTTAGACGTCATGAAAAACGCACCTACGCGGTTAGAACCAGATTACAATCTGAAAATTGCAGATTTGGACATTAATTCAAATGGGGGCGATTATCCCGTTACTGTTCACCTTGAACGCACGGATGCAGATCGCAGCGGCGGGCAAGAGGTTGTGCACGCAAAATACGTTGTCGGATGTGACGGCGCGCGCAGTACGGTGCGCCGCGCAATCGGCGGCAAACTGCACGGGGATGCCGCCCATCAGGCCTGGGGCGTGATGGACATTTTGGTCAATACCGATTTCCCCGACATTCGCATGAAATCCATCATCCAATCCCAAAACGATGGCAGTATCCTTGTCCTGCCGCGCGAGGGTGGGTATTTGGTACGCCTTTATGTGGAAATGGACAAACTGTCCGAGACAGAGCGCGTTGCGGATCGTGGATTAAGCGAAGAGGACATCATCGCCAAAGCACAACGCATTCTGCACCCCCATACACTGGATGTGAAAGAGGTGGTTTGGTGGTCCATTTATGAGATCGGCCACCGACTGACCGACCGCTTTGATGACGTGCCAGAAGACGAAATTCGCACGCGCGCGCCCCGCGTTTTTGTGG
>JAAEZW010000250.1 GCA_018222665.1 Paracoccaceae bacterium | reverse complement strand
CTCGGCTCCGCGGGTATAAGGCACAACGCAGAAGGCACAGAATTTGTCACAGCCCTCTTGCACGGTCAAAAACGCAGCAGGGGCGCGTTTTGCCTTGGGGCGGCGTTTCAGGTGTTCGAATTTATCCTCTTCTGGGAAATCCGTATCAATCGCGCGGCTGCCTGTGCCTGCTTTGGCCTCAAGTTCAGGCAGGCGGTGATAGCTTTGCGGGCCCACTACCAAATCCACCATGGGTTGGCGGCGCATAATCTCTTCACCCTCGGCCTGCGCCACACATCCTGCAACACCGATTTTCAAACCAGGCTTTTCTGATTTCAGCGTTTTATAGCGGCCCAATTCGGAATAGACTTTTTCCGCCGCCTTTTCGCGGATGTGACAGGTATTCAACAGGATCATGTCGGCATCATAAGGGGTTTGTGTTTCTACATATCCCGATCCGCACAATGCCTCGACCATGCGTTCACTGTCATAAACGTTCATCTGACAGCCGTATGTTTTGATGTATAGCTTTTTTGGCTCTGACATGGCGCGATCCTTGGGGCAAATTTGCTGCGCGTGTGCTACACAAAACTTGTGTGACTTGCAATGCATGCTGAATTCATCATAACTGAGGCTGTCGAACGGGAATGCAAGGCACGATGGATTATCCAAATTTAACATCATGTATCAAAAGCGACGGCCGCAGCTTGGCCAAAGGGCCGATTGCGCTTTTGTTATTGAGGATGATGTCGAAGTTGAAACAATATTGGACCACCACATTAAAATGGGGTTCAAACAAATCATTGTTTCGCCAAATCACTTCCCAGTGTTGATGACGATACTCTGACGCAGGTGACCACCGTTTATGTCGATACATTCGCGGATGATTGTGTTGAACGGACAGTAAATACCCTCATGCCACATTTGACGGGGGCGTGGGGCTATGTTGGATTTAACGCCGAATACCTGTTTTTCCCGTTTTCCAGTTCGCGGTCGGTTGCGAAATTGCTGGCCTTTCATACCGAAAAACGCCGTGGTTACATGTTGACCTATATTGTCGATTAATGTGCGGGCGATCTGAACGCGGATCCAACAGGTGTGAATGTGGGTGACGCCTATTTGGATCGCGCGGGATATTATGTCTTGGCTCGTTTTGATCAACGCACGCACCAACCGCTCGAGCGGCAATTGAATTTTTTTAGCGGGTTAAAATGGCGATA
The DNA here is from genome assembly GCA_018222665.1 of Paracoccaceae bacterium. Classification (GTDB taxonomy): domain Bacteria; phylum Pseudomonadota; class Alphaproteobacteria; order Rhodobacterales; family Rhodobacteraceae; genus HIMB11. The sequence continues at coordinate 2,454 of JAAEZW010000250.1, read as the reverse complement.
TTAGGAATTTGTTCCCTATGAACGCCGCCGCATTGATCGCATGGCATTGTTTCAGGCTAAACAAGATTTGGTCATGCAGGAATGGTTTTTGTTCTCTGATCCCGAATACAACACCTATTCCTGCCTATGGGAGAACAATATCACAGCCGTCGTGGCGTCCTTTCGCACGGCCAAGGCATTGAAACGCAACCCAACATCGGCAATACAAATCGGTGATTTTCGTTGGTTTAACTCGGTCCGCTTTTCCTGGACCTATCAACAATTTCTGGGTATGGGCCTGATTGAACCCGGGCAGTGGTTTTAAGGGCAATTTACAAAAACGATACATTCTAAAATCTATCCCTTGCGTTTTTTAAATTCGCTTGGCACCATATCTATGAGCAGACATGGAGTAATGATTGGCGCACGGTACGGTATCTGAACCGCAAGAACCCACAAATGCAGGTCAAACTGCGTTGGTATTTCCTGACAATCGATTGATGATCGAGCTTTGTGGAGAGTTTGACAAAAATCTCGTCAAAATTGAAAAGCAGTTGGATGTGCAAATCATCCGACGCGGCAATCAATTGGATATTTTTGGCCCGAATGAGGCCGCAAGCGAAGCGCATGGCGTTCTCAGCAATCTTTATGAGCGATTGGAAAACGGCAAATCCGTTGAATTTGCCGATATTGATCGGGCTTTGCGGATGAATCCAGAGAATGACAACCAGCTTGAGATGTTTTCAAAAAGCAGTGTTGAAATCAAAACGCGCAAAAAACCCGTTGAACCGCGCACAGACGCGCAAAAGGCCTATGTTCATTCGCTGATGGAAAATGAATTGGCCTTTGGAATTGGTCCTGCGGGAACGGGCAAAACCTATTTGGCGGTGGCTGTTGCGGTCAGTAAGTTTATTTCTGGCGATGTGGATCGGATTATCCTGTCGCGCCCTGCGGTTGAGGCGGGTGAAAAGCTTGGGTATTTGCCAGGGGATATGAAGGATAAAGTCGATCCTTATATGCAGCCCCTTTATGATGCCTTGAACGATTTTTTGCCGGGCAAGCAATTGGCTAAGTTGATCGAGGAAAAGCGCATCGAAATCGCGCCCTTGGCGTTTATGCGCGGGCGGACATTGGCAAATGCATTTGTTGTGCTGGATGAAGCGCAGAATGCGACATCCATGCAAATGAAAATGTTTCTAACCCGTTTGGGTGAAGGATCGCGCATGGTGATCACGGGCGATAGATCCCAAGTGGATTTGCCGCGCGGCGTTGTGTCGGGCCTGTCGGACGCCGAACGCCTGTTAAAGGGGATCAAGGGCGTTGGTTTTAACTATTTCACATCCAAAGATGTTGTGCGTCACCCCTTGGTCGCCGCAATTATCGAAGCCTATGACGAAGACAGCAAACGCGCATTAATTAAGAACGCGAAACGGTCCCAAGAACAATGAGCGTGGATGTCATCCTAGAGGATGAACGCTGGAGCACGTTGGATTTAGCGGAGTGTTCGCAAAGGGCCTTTGACGCGGTTATGTACCACTTTGATCTGACGGATGTGGGGTTTGAATGCTGTGTCATGGGATGTGATGACGCAAAAATCGCAGAACTAAATGGGGATTTTCGAGACAAACCGCAGGCCACCAATGTGTTGTCATGGCCGTCCGTGGAGCACGTCGCGCGAGAAGAGGGCGCGCGTCCCGTTTTACCAGATATCACCTTTGATCCCGAACTGGGCGATATTGCTATTTCCTATGATACATGTCTGCGCGAAGCCGAAGCTGGTCAAATTGCACCACAGCACCATGTTACACATTTAATTGTACATGCTGTTTTACATCTATTAGGCTATGATCATATACGTGACCAAGATGCCACATTGATGGAAGGTATCGAAATCGAAATACTTGGCAATATGGGGATCGCAAGCCCATATGATCAGTGAGACCGCCAAATTGACGGAAGGAAAAAATGGGCGATATTGACGGATCCTCGAGTGCAGCGCAAAGCGCGCAGTCAAACGAGACCACACATAAAAAACGAACTGGATTTTTTGGGCGTTTATTTTCCCCAAAATCCGCAGATGGCGACGCATTGACAAGCACGCCACACTCCCAAAGCAGTGCGCCGAAATTGGGGCTTGCCAACCTCCGCCGTTTGCGTGTCGAGGATGTTGCCATCCCCAAGGCTGAAATCATCGCTGTTCCTGACACCATGACCAAATCCGAATTGGTCGATATATTTCGCAGCAGTACGATGACACGTTTGCCCGTGTTTTCAGGCACGTTGGATACGCCCGTGGGCATGGTGCACCTGAAGGATTTTGCATTGTCCCACGGATTTGAAACCGAGGATCACGATTTCAACCTGACGCAAACCCTGCGTCCTGTGTTGTTTGTGCCGCCCTCAATGCCGCTGTCGGTGCTGCTGACAAAAATGCAGACGGAACGTTCGCATATGGCACTGGTGATTGACGAATAT
>JAAEZW010000249.1 GCA_018222665.1 Paracoccaceae bacterium | reverse complement strand
ATTTCGATCTTACCTTCCATATACCAATCAACGATTTTGGGAACATCCGTGCGCCCGCGCGCGCCACCAAATGCCGTCCCACGCCACACACGTCCTGTGACCAATTGGAACGGACGGGTTGAAATTTCCGCACCTGCTGGAGCGACACCAATAATGATGCTTTCCCCCCATCCTTTGTGTGCAGATTCCAATGCTGCACGCATGACTTGAACATTGCCTGTCGCGTCAAATGTGTAATCCGCACCACCCTTAGTCAGGTTCACAAGATAAGGCACAAGATCGCCTTCCACCTCGCTTGGGTTCACAAAATCGGTCATACCGAAGCGTTCGGCCATTGCGCGTTTGTCGTTGTTCAGATCAACACCCACAATTTGATCCGCGCCCGCAAGGCGCAAACCCTGAATGACGTTAAGACCAATACCGCCAAGGCCAAAAACAATAGCACGGCTGCCAATTTCAACCTTGGCAGTATTAATCACAGCACCAATGCCCGTGGTGACACCGCATCCGATATAACACACCTTATCAAAGGGTGCGTCAGGATTGATTTTCGCAAGCGCGATTTCAGGCAAAACAGTGTGATTGGAAAACGTGGAACACCCCATGTAGTGTAAAATGGGCGTCCCATCCAACATGCTAAAGCGGCTTGTGCCATCAGGCATCACACCACGACCCTGTGTTTCACGAATGGATTGGCAAAGGTTTGTTTTAGGATGCAAACAATATTCGCATTCGCGACATTCTGGTGTGTAAAGCGGGATCACATGATCGCCAACTTTAAGGTCTTTGACACCTGGACCGACTTCGACAACGACACCTGCGCCTTCATGTCCTAAAATTGCGGGGAACAGCCCCTCTGGATCGGCACCAGACAATGTAAATTCATCAGTGTGGCAAATCCCGGTAGCCTTAATTTCCACAAGAACTTCACCCTCTTTCGGGCCTTCCAAATTGACGTCCATGATTTCTAGAGGTTTGCCCGCTTCTAGGGCAACCGCAGCACGTGTGCGCATCCTAAATCTCCTGTTAATTTTTACGCAGGGTGCGTTAAGCGGATGCGCAAAGCAAGCTTAAATGCGGCATCTGATGATGCTTTTCTCTATACCTTGATTGAATTTTACATGCGGAATTTTTTGTGACATGCGCCACAGGATGCACCAATGTTACCCAATCCACCGCGCACACCATCAAGGGATGTTGTATCCAACCCTTCGGCCGCAAAGGTAAGGTCATCCGCCATTTCCACAAAGGTATCCCAATTTTCCCAAATCGCGGGCAAGGCTTCTGACTTTGGATCTGTTTCGTTTGCCTCAAACGTGGTGGCCACCATCCCGGATTGTTCGATCAAGGTGTTTTGCGCAGCACCTGCTGCAGCGGCATCAAAGGCGATGGTACCCTTGGCCATGCCACCCAGAACACCCATGGCACCTTTAATTTCTTTCATCACATCCATACGTTTTTGCACGGCTGGATTTTCGACGGAATGCGCGTGAATGGTTGCACCAGACAACGCAATGGCAACTGTGATTATTGCTAGCTTTTTCATCAACTTGTCCTTTGTACATATCTATCGTCTATCATGAAACATGAGGCAAAACGAGAATTTGTAAAATTTAAGTTTTCATATTCGACAAATACGCGATATCGTTTCTGCTAGTGTGTACGATCAGAGTGGCATGTGACGGTTTACATCCTTGTACAAAAGATACTTAAATTGACCCGGCCCACCCGCATAACAAGCCTGTGGGCAAAACGCGCGCAGCCACATGTAATCGCCTGCCTCAACTTCGACCCAATCTTGGTTTAGACGATACACAGCCTTGCCCTCCAACACATAGAGCCCGTGTTCCATAACATGCGTTTCGGCAAATGGGATCATTCCACCAGGCTGGAAAGTCACGATATTCACGTGGAAATCATGACGCAAATCTGACGGATCAACAAACCGCGTGGTCGCCCATGCACCATTTGTATCAGGCATTGAAATTGGGTCCAAGGCTTGTTCATTGGTGAAAAATGCCTCTGGGTGCTCTAAACCATCCACAGTCTGATATGCTTTTCTGATCCAATGAAATGTTGTCGTTTCATTTGTTGGATTGTGCACGCTCCAACGGCTGCCCGCAGGCAAATAGGCGTATCCACCTGTATCTAGTACCTGTTCCTTGCCTTCATAAGTGACGCGCAAACTGCCCGCTGTTACGAATAGGACGGCCTGCGCCTCTTCATCATCTTCTGGTCGATCGCTGCCTCCGCCAGAGGTCAGCTCGACAATGTAATGACTAAATGTTTCCACAAATCCCGACATAGGGCGCGCGATGACCCACATCCGCATACCCGTCCAAAATGGCAAAAAGCTGGTGACAATATCGCTATATGTACCTTTAGGGATCACGGCATAGGCATCGGTAAACATCGCGCGATCTGTCATAATCTGCGTTTGGGGCGGCAAGCCACCTTGGGGAGAGTAATATTTATTGGTCACGCGGATACCTCGAAATGGAATTTTCCGCTGTTTTACACAAAATACGACCTTCAAAAAACCATTGAATAACGAAAGCACTCATTCAAGTTTTTTGAAGATCACTCCAAACCTTCTGGTTGCCCAACAACGATAAATCGCAATTTTTTAGGTTGGTAAAGACGTTGCGCCACACGCTGGATATCCTCCATCGTCACCGCATTCACACGATCATTGCGCGTTAGAATGTAATCTGGCGATAGACCCTGAAACTGCATACCTGCAAGGATATTTGCAATCGGCCCATTCCCGTCAAATCGTAATGGATAGGCACCCGTAAGGTATTTTTTTGCAGCATCCAATTCTGCCTGCGTCACACCCTGATCTGCGATTTTACGCCATTCTTCGGTGATCACATCAATCGTTTCCACAACCGTATTGTTCGCCGTTGCGACCTGACCCATCAATAGATCCCCATACTGTCGCGAAGCAAGAAAGCTGCCGATGCCATAGGTTAATCCACGTTCTTCACGCACCTCGCTCATCAGACGGCTTTCAAATCCACTGCCCCCTAGGATGTGGTTCAAAAGGTAGGCTGCAAAAAAATCATCATCCTTGCGTGGAATACCCGCATGTCCGAACAAAATCGTGGATTGTGGTGTTGGAAAATCAATGACCTTGACTCCAGCACTCAATGCATCGGCAACATATGTAGGCATTTCAATATCGTCTGCGACGGGCAAATCCTGTAACAAACGATCAATCAATATACCGAGTTCAGCTGCAGTGATATCCCCAACAGCCGCCACCAAAACACGGTTACGGGTCAGGCCCGTTGCATGGGCCTGACGAATATCCGCGGCAGTCACTGATGCAATTGTTTCCGATGTCCCTAAATCATCAGTCCCATATGGATGGTTCGGATAGGCCTCTGCGTTGAACGCCGCACTTGCAATGTCAGAGGGGTCTTTGGCCTGCGATTTTATGCCCGATTCAATTTGTGCGCGCACGCGTTCAATGGCATCCGCGTCAAAGCGTGGATCAACCAAGGATTGGCGCAACAACTCGATTGCATGATCCTGATTTTCGGTCAAGAATTTTGCTGATACCGTTAAAACATCTGCATAAGACCCATAACTAAAGCTGGCAGCCAGATCATCTTTTGCGATGCTAAAGGCCTGCGCCTCCATATCCCCTGACCCTT
>JAAEZW010000248.1 GCA_018222665.1 Paracoccaceae bacterium | reverse complement strand
GATGTGATTTTTGTCTGGTGAACACGTTCATCCCGAACAAGGTCTGATTGGAGTTGCCAACCCAAGCTTTCGGGGCGACGTGTCATATCCATTGCGCTGGCACGTCGCATGCCCCGACCTGGGGAAAATAGGGATACAGCCTCTAGGATATTCGTTTTGCCCGAACCATTGTTGCCATAAATTGCGACAGGGCGCTGATCGAACGTCAAACGCGCCAGTTTGTGAGAACGAAAGTGAGAAAGAAGAAGGGTAGATAGATGTAACATTACCTACCCAATGCCAACCCGCGGATCACACACGCATCGGCATAACAACATAGACTGCTGTCGTGTCATTGCCTTCGCGCATCAATGTTGGATCACCAGATGAGTTGAACATAAACACAGCGTTTTCGCGATCAACTTGGCTGGCAATTTCTAGCAGGTATTTTGCGTTAAATCCAATTTCCAAACATTCGTCCCCATAGGCGACGGCCAATTCCTCTTCTGCGGCGCCGCTGTCAGGGGAATTCACAGACAAGACCAAACGATCTTCGTCTAGGGACAATTTCACCGCCCGCGACCGCTCTGATGAAACAGTCGAAACACGATCTACCGCTTTTGCAAATTCGCTTGCATCAACCTCTAGGCGGCGGGTGTTGCCCGCGGGAATGACACGTTGATAATCTGGGAAGGTGCCGTCAATGACCTTGGATGTTAAGGTGATTTCAGGGGTCGCAAAGCGGACCTTGGTTTCTGACACGGAAACAGCGATTTGAACATCGTCATCTTCTAGCAGTTTGCGCAGTTCGCCAACGGTTTTGCGCGGTACGATGATGCCGGGCATGTCGGATGCGCCGTCGGGTAGATCGGCATCAATGCGTGCCAAACGGTGACCATCTGTCGCCACACAGCGCAACACCTGACCCCCATCAGCGTCCGCAATGTGCATGTAGACACCATTTAGGTAATAGCGTGTTTCTTCGGTTGAAATGGCAAACTTAGATTTATCAAACAGTCGGCGCAGCACAGGCGCAGGTGCCGAAAAATTTGAATCGTATTCAGATGATGCCATCACCGGAAAATCTTCTTTTGGCAGGGTCGCCAAAGAGAAGTTTGATCGCCCTGCGTCCACTGTCAGGCGACCCTTGGCTGCATCGTCGGTTAGGGTGACCAAAGCGCCGTCTGGTAGTTTTCGAACGATTTCATGCAGCGTGACAGCAGAAACCGTGGTTGCGCCTGCGCGTTCGATCTGAGCAACTGTTTTATCAACAACTTCGATGTCCAAGTCAGTTGCTCGGAACTGTACATGTTCGCCTTCGGCCTCGATCAGAACATTTGCAAGGATTGGTATCGTGTTGCGCCGTTCCACTACTGATTGTGCCTGAGAAACTGCTTTTAACAGAGCGCCACGCTCAATGCTAAGCTTCATAATCCTTGCTCCTATCTTAGCCTGGACTGGTAAAATACGACATTCAACTGCCGGCTCAAGTCTTTTCTCTGTTGTCAACGGAAATAACACCACCGTCAAGGCCAATTGGCCTTGGTCATGGATGTTTAACGGGGTGTATTTTGCTTACGCCTCAAGCGCGCGGCGCAGCATTTCCAAATCTTCTGCAATTTGCCCGTCTTGGACCTTTAATTCCTCAACACGTTTCACGCCATGCATAACAGTGGTGTGATCACGCCCACCAAAACGGCGTCCGATTTCAGGTAAACTGCGGCTGGTCATTTGTTTGGCCAAATACATTGCAATCTGACGTGGGCGGGCGTAGGTGCGCAAACGCTTTGGTCCGATCATATCAGACAAACGAATGTTGTAATGCTCTGAAACCTTGCGCTGGATTTCTTCGACAGTGATTTTGCGCTCGGATGCACGTAAAATATCCGCCAGACAATCTTGGGTCACCTCGAGCGTGATGTGACGGCCAACAAGTGACGCAAATGCGAATAAACGTGTCAGCGCACCTTCAAGAACGCGCACATTTGTTGATATGCGCAATGCAAGGAATTCCAACACATTCTTATCGAATGTGACGTCTGGATATTGGGTGCTGTACTGCTCGACCTTGGATTGCAAAATGCCAAGGCGTAATTCATAGTCGGTCGGATGTAAATCAACGACCAAACCACACTGTAGACGGCTTTTAATGCGCTCTTCCAGATCCTTGATCTCACCCGGTGCACGATCTGCGGAGATGATGATTTGTTTGTTTTGATCAACCAGTGCGTTGAAGGTGTGAAAAAACTCTTCTTGTGTGCTGTCTTTGCCTGCGATGAATTGTACATCGTCCACCATCAGAACATCAACCGAACGGAACAGTTGTTTGAAATCCATCATTTTGCGTTCACGAAGTGCCTGAACAAATCGGTACATGAACTGCTCAGCGGATAGATACACCACGTTAAGATCAGGTCTGCGGTTTTGTAATTCCCATGCAATTGCGTGCATCAGGTGGGTTTTACCCAAACCCACCCCGCCATACAGAAATAGTGGATTAAAACTGACGGCTTCGCCTTCACCGACACGGCGCGCAGCGGCGTGCGCCAATTCATTTGGTTTGCCGACAATGAATGTTTCAAACTTGAAGCGTGGGTCCAATGGGGCTCCTGGAAGTTCGTCAGATGACTTTGTTTCGTGTTCACCATTCTCAACCACTTTGCGCGCTTTTGGCTGCGCAGGTTGCACCGAAGTGGCAACATCAAAACGCAAACGGCGTACATCACCGAACAATGCAGTTAGTTGGAACAACAGCACGTCAGAGAAATTTTGGGCCACATAGTTTCCAATGAAGTTGGTGGGTACTTCAAAAACCGCAACGCCATTTTCGATTTCACAAAAATTTAGGGGTGCAATCCATGTGTTGAAGTTATTCGCTCCAACTGTCTGCTTGATCGTTTCTTTGATCTCGCCCCAAATTTCTTGCGCCATGTGTTGTCCGTTCTTATGTTTTTGTGTCCCTCGACTCACAAAGCACAAAAAACCACTAGCCCCTGATATGGCACACATCAAGCGATCAAATAGTCAATTTCATGAATGGGCAGTAGTAATTTTCGTAGTAAAACTACGAGTCGGCGCTCATATACGCTTCATAAAACCAGCTGCCCCCCCAGGCGATGCGAGTCGCAAATACAAGGTAACAATTTCGAATTGTTGAGGGCAACAATTCTTATAGCTTGACTCTTACTTTTTCCAAAAAGAATCTCTTTTCGAAACTTTTTGCACAACAAAAAATGCGCCACCCGCGGGGAGACGCATTGCATGAAATACAGAATATTTCAAATTCTTATGCGATTGCTTTCACACGTGCAGACAGGCGTGACATTTTCCGCGCTGCTGTATTCTTGTGAAAGATGCCTTTTGTGACGCCGCGCATCAATTCAGGCTGTGCTGCATGCAGAGCGGCAGAAGCCGCGTCACGATCACCACTCTCGATTGCTTCTTCAACTTTACGCAAGAAAGTGCGGATACGTGAACGACGTGATTTATTAACGTCTGCACGACGCTCTGCTTGTCGTGCACGTTTTTTAGATTGAGGCGTGTTTGCCATGCGATTCAAATCCCACTGTTTTGGGTTACATATTCCTGAAGTCGCGTCTTTAGGCCCGACTCGAAGCTGAGTCAACAGGTCAGAGACCAAAAACACTAAAAACGCTCCCAATTTTATTTATTTGTCGCGAAACTGTGCTTCGCGTTTCTCGATAAAGGCGGCCATTCCTTCTTTTTGGTCCTCTGTCGCAAAGAGCGAATGGAACAAGCG
>JAAEZW010000247.1 GCA_018222665.1 Paracoccaceae bacterium | reverse complement strand
ACATCAGCCGGATTGACCTGATCGGTAAGGACGCGATCAAACTTAAAGACGGCAAACAGGTTACAGAATTCCACGAAGGAATCCTGCCATGGGCGCTGCGTAATCCAGTGGCGATTGTGTTTGATGAATATGATGCGGGCCGTGCGGATGTTATGTTCGTGATCCAACGTGTATTGGAACATGATGGGAAATTGACCCTTCTTGATCAAAACGAAATCATCACACCGCACCCGCATTTCCGCCTGTTCGCCACCGCGAACACAGTGGGTTTGGGTGACACAACAGGCCTTTACCACGGTACACAGCAAATCAACCAGGCGCAGATGGACCGTTGGTCATTGGTTTCGACCTTGAACTATTTGTCGATTGATGCGGAAACGGCCATCGTTTTGTCAAAGGCACCGCATTACAACACAGAAGCGGGCCGCAAAACGGTGAAGCAAATGGTGACGGTTGCTGACCTGACCCGCACCGCATTTATGAACGGCGATCTATCAACCGTGATGAGCCCGCGTACCGTGATCAACTGGGCGCAGAATTCGGAGATTTTCCGTGATGTTGGCTATGCCTTCCGCCTAACATTCATGAACAAATGTGATGAGCTGGAGCGCCAAACGGTTGCTGAGTTCTTCCAGCGTTGTTTTGATGAGGAATTGCCAGAGAGCGCCGCAAGTGTTTCACTAGGCTAAGCCCGTCAGGCGATTTAGAGGTCGACATGTCCAAACCTGGTGATAACCCCGCAGATCCGTTTAAAAAGGCACTGGCCGAAGCGACCAAGGTCATGGCCAATGATGCGGATTTGACTGTGACCTACACGGTTGATCCCTCTGGTGTGTCAGGCGACAATATGCGCCTGCCACAGGTCAGCCGCCGCATGACGCGGGACGAGGTCTTGGTGGCGCGTGGCACGGCCGACGCGCTGGCGCTATATCACCGGTATCATGATGCGGAAACACATGCACGCTATGCACCAGATGGTGCCATGGCGCGTGAACTTTACGAGGCGATGGAAACCGCACGGTGCGAGGCGCTAGGCGCACGTGACATGCCGGGCACCGCGGGCAACATTGACGCGAAACTCGGAGCCGAAGCCACGCGGTTGAATTACGGCACCATCAGTGATCGCGCCGATGCCCCCCTATCCACGGCGGCAGGTTATTTGATCCGGCACTTGGCCACAGGGCGTGCTATGCCCCCAGCGGCCGCAAACGTGATGGACCTGTGGCGCGGATTTATCGAGGAGCAGGCATCTGGCACCCTTGATAACCTTGAAACCGCGCTGTCAGATCAGGGACAGTTTGCAAAATTTGCCCGCCAAATCATCAGCGATCTGGGGTATGGCGATCAGTTGGGTAATGATCCTGATATGCCAGATGAGGATCAAGAGGATCAAGCGCAAGAGGATCAGGACGAAGATCAAGATCCCGACAGCACAGGGGATGACGACAGCCAACAGGATGAGGCAGAGGCCAATCCAGAGCAGTCCCAAGAACAACAACAGGACGCCGCAGAAGCACAGATCAGCCAAGATGATAGTGCAGATGACGACATGTCCGACGAAATGGAGATGCCAGAGGGGGATGCACCACTTGATCCGCCGCCACCACAACCCATTTCGGATGCCGATCCCAATTATGCCGTCTATAACACAGAGTATGACGAAGAGATTCATGCCGAAGAATTGGCCGAACCCATCGAATTGGAACGGCTTCGTGCCTATTTGGACCAACAACTTGAACCGCTAAAGGGGGCTGTTAGCCGTCTGGCCAACAAACTACAGCGTCGTTTGCAGGCGCAACAAAACCGCAGTTGGTTGTTCGATCTGGAAGAGGGTATTTTGGACGCCGGCCGTTTGGCACGGGTCGTCGCTAATCCAACCACGCCGCTTAGCTTCAAAATGGAGCAGGACACGGAATTCCGCGACACGGTTGTAACCTTGTTGCTCGATAATTCGGGGTCCATGCGGGGGCGCCCCATTTCTATTGCGGCGATTTGCGCGGATGTTTTGGCACGCACGCTTGAACGGTGCAATGTAAAGGTTGAAATCCTTGGCTTTACCACTCGTGCGTGGAAAGGCGGCCAAGCGCGTGAAAAATGGTTGCAAGAGGGACGCCCGCAACAACCCGGTCGTCTGAATGATCTGCGCCACATCATCTATAAGGGCGCGGATGCCCCATGGCGTCGCGCCCGTCCAAATTTGGGTCTGATGATGAAAGAAGGCTTACTCAAAGAAAACATTGATGGCGAGGCGCTGGAATGGGCCCACCGCCGCATGATTGCACGTCCCGAGGCGCGTAAAATCCTGATGGTTATTTCGGATGGTGCCCCAGTTGATGACAGCACATTGTCGGTGAACCCTGCAAATTATTTGGAAAAACACCTGCGCGATGTGATCGCCATGGTCGAAAAACGCAAGGCCGTTGAATTGTTGGCCATCGGTATTGGGCACGATGTAACACGTTATTACGAACGCGCTGTTACGATCACAGATGTCGAACAATTGGCAGGCGCAATGACGGAACAGTTGGCCGCACTCTTTGATCAAGATCCAAGAGTACGCGCACGTGTCATGGGAATTAAACGCGCGAGTTAAAAATGAATAAAGCGGTGTATCAAAGTTTCGAAGCCTCCTCGGAACCTGACAAGGGGCCCGAACGGCTTATCATGCTGCGTGGCCAGATGCGTAAATCTGGTGTTGATGCGTTCCTAATTCCGCGCGCTGATGTGCATCAGGGCGAATATGTGGCCCCTGCTGATGAACGTCTGGCATGGCTTACGGGGTTTACAGGATCGGCTGGGTTTTGTGCGGTCACACAGGATGCCGCGGGTGTCTTCGTTGATGGCCGCTACCGCGTCCAAGTCAAGGAACAAACACGCGCGCCCTTTACCCCTGTTGATTGGCCAGAAGTGCAATTGGCGGATTGGTTAAAGGACAATTTGCCCTCTGGCATCGTGGGATTTGATCCATGGCTGCACAGCGCCCGTGAAATCAAATCATTGGAATATGATCTACGCGGCACGGGCATTACCATGAAGGCCGTGGACAATTTGATTGATCCCATCTGGCAGGACAGGCCCACACCGCCCATGGGATTGGCACGGGTTTTTGACGACCACCTTTCAGGCGAAACGCATACAGCCAAACGCACCCGTTTGGCAGCAGAGTTAAAATCCGCAGGACACGCCGCAGCATTCATATCCTTACCCGACAGCATATGTTGGTTACTAAATATCCGCGGTCAGGATGTGGCACATAACCCCGTGGTTCATGGTTTTACAGTATTGCATGATGATGCACGTGTCGATCTGTTTATGCATGCCCAAAAGACCCAAGATATCCGTGCGCATTTAGGCAACGAAGTGACCCTTCGTGATCCAGATGACTTATTCGATTATATTTCGTCTTTTAAGGGGTCGATGCGCCTAGATGCAGGCAGCGTTCCCTATGCAATTTCGCATGCATTGTCCGACAAAGCGATCTTGTCAACAGATCCTGTTAGCCTTCCAAAGGCGTGCAAAAATGCAACAGAATTGAACAGTACCCGCGAAAGCCATTTGCGCGATGCGGCGGCGATGTGTCGGTTTTTAGCATGGCTTGACGCTGAACCGCATGGCACGTTGACAGAAATTGATGCTGCCACGCAGCTTGAGGAAATTCGCCGCCAAGACCCGCTGATGGAAGAAATTAGCTTTGATACGATTTCTGCCGCAGGCCCGCATGCAGCCTTGCCCCATTATCGTGTCA
>JAAEZW010000246.1 GCA_018222665.1 Paracoccaceae bacterium | reverse complement strand
CGCCAGGAGGACGAATGCGAGGATAAGGCCGATTATGATGTGCATGGAGTGTGTTTATCAGACCGAGTTAACAAGTTAATCTGACGCTGGCTCTCTTTACCAAGCTGCCCGAGGTGGCGACGAAAGGCGCCGCCTGTCGGGCGGGCAGCGCCTTGCCAATCTGTTGATTGGTTGGGTGCGAAAAACCACTGCCTTTAAATCACAATGACAAATCGATTAACTAATTTGCATCCCCAATTTCACGCCGCAAACGCACGATTTGATCGGCGGCCGCTGCGGCCTCGGCCCCTTTTTTCACGAAGTGGTCTGCAAACTGTTTTGTGTGAAACTCGGTCTCTTGGAAATGATGGGGGGTAAGCGAAACGGACAACACTGGCACCCCTGTTTCTAAACCCACGTTCATTAGGGCCTCAACTACGGTTTGGGCCACGAAATCATGCCGATAAATCCCACCGTCCACAACAAAGGCTGCGCAAACCACGGCGTCATATTTGCCTGTTTTTGCCAATTCTTTCGCGATTAGGGGCATTTCAAATGCGCCTGGAACTTCGAAACTGGCGACATCCGCATCGGGCAGGGCGGCACGAAACCCATCCAGCGATTTTGAAACAATGTTGGAATGCCATTTTGCTTGGACATAGGCGATTTGGGTGCGCATCATGAAATCTCCTTATTCACGCGTACTTCACCCAAGGCGATCACACGACAGCACACCGATCAGGATCGGTGCATTGCGTCTTCTCTTTCATCCGGACTGTAACCGTCGGCCCAGGAATTGCACCTGATCTGCTGACCTCATCGCTGAGCGCTCGCGGGCTTGGGTTTCCCCTTACCGCCGGTGGGGAATTTCGCCCCGCCCTGAGAATTTTTGTGCGATACCAAATCACTGTATAAGGTTAAGCGGGATTGTTTTGATCACAAAAATGATTGCCATGGAGGCTTTGGATCGGCTTAGTACATGCATTAGGATTCATGCATGAGTGGAACAAAGAAATGAACGATAAACCTCAAGACGCAGAGGCACGGCGCAAGGTAAAGCCCGTGATTTGTTATCCAAACGAAACCCTGCCTGTTCCTGATTTGAACAGGTACCACGCGGCGCGACAGGGGGCAGAGAAGGTGGATGAAATTCTGGTTCCTGCGCGGGATGCCCGCACATTTCGCGCCGATGCGGGGCAGTTTTTTCGCATTTCTTCGGTCGAGGGGCCGCAGGTGGGCGACCTGAACCTGTTTCATGCAACAAATCTGAACGAACGGTTTTATTCGGGTAAAACCCGCGCGCTTCATGGCACGCACATTACAACAGGGGAACGCATGTGGTCATCCTTTCCCTATTTGCGTCCCATGGCAACGATTGTGGAAGATACGCTCAATTGGTACGGCATGGATGAATACGGCGGGTCGGTGCACGATGTAATTGGAACGCGCTGCGATCCCTATACGGGGAATTTGTTGTCGGGGAATCAGTACCATCACTGTTGCCATTCCAACCTAACCCGCGCAATGGCGGATCATATGCAGGGTCGCCTTCAGGATGCAGAACCGCACGTGCATGACGTTCTGAATGTTTTCATGTGCACAGGTTTTACGCGCGACACAGGCCAATATTTCATGAAGGCAAGTCCCGTGCGCCCAGGGGATTATTTGGAATTCTTCGCAGAAATCGATTTGTTGGGCGCGCTTTCGGCCTGTCCAGGCGGGGATTGTTCCACCGAACATTCCAGTGACGTTGCCGCCTGCTATCCATTGTTGGTTGAGGTCTTTGCCCCAACCAATGATGCGCTTGATGATTGGATGACCCCGCCCGTCAATGGATATGATGGATCACACGGGCGCGATTAACGCCCGTGGATATAATACAAACTGTCAAATTCTGATCGCCATTTGGCCACGTCTGCCGCGATGCCTGCGGGATCATTTGCGCGCAGGGCGTCGTTAATCAAGTGCGCAAGGCGTGGCATGTGTTCAGGGGTCATGCCCCATCGCACCAATTCCGGTGTTCCGATGCGCAATCCGTTCATATCGCCCTCAACCGCCTCAATCGGTAAACCGATCCCACAGGCAAGAAACCCAGCCTGGCGCAGGATTTTTGACGCCGCTTGTCCGCCGCCATAGCCCGCAGCGCGGATGGCGAATTGATGGGAGGATGTGGGCCCTGTTGCAGTTTCGAATACGGGCATGCCCAGCTTTTGCATCTCTGCCGCTAACGCCTGCGCTGTATCCACCATGGCCGTAGCATAGGCCTGACCATGATCGCGCCAATCCAACATGGCAATGGCAAGGGCTGCTGATTTCGCCGCATCAAAATTTGCGGTCATTCCGGGGAACGCAATGTGATCCAGCGTTTCTGCAATGCCTGCATCATTCGTGACAATCAGGCCAGCGGGTGGACCGCCCAGCGATTTATAGGTGCTCATCGTCATGATGTCGGCCCCTTGGGACAGGGGATTATCCCACGCGCGTCCCGCGATAATCCCGCATTGGTGGGCGGCATCAAACAGGGTCTTTGCGCCGATGCCCTTTGCAATCTCTGCGATCTGCTGAACGGGATGGGGGGCCAAATTCAAACTGCCGCCAATGGTGATCAGTTTTGGGCGCACCTGCATGGCCAGTTTTGCCAACCCATCAACATCAACCGTGTATCCATCTGCCAAAACGGGCGCGTGATGGATGTTCAGTCCGAATAACCCCGCACAGCCCGCCTGATGGTGCGTCACATGCCCCCCGATTGAGGCAGGGGGGACAATAATATCATCCGCCGGCTGACACAAGGCCATGAATGCATATAGGTTTGCAATTGCACCTGATGGCACACGGATTTCGGCATATTTCGCCTGAAACACCTCGGCACACAGTTCGGCGCAAATGACTTCGATATGCTCAATTGCCTCTAGGCCCATTTCGTATTTGTCCCCCGGATATCCCAAGGATGGGCGGGTCCCGATACCACTGGACAACAGCGCCTCGGCACGCGGGTTCATAACGTTGGTGGCAGGGTTTAGGTTGAAACAATCGCGTTCGTGGATTTGGCGATTTTTTTCGGCCAAGGCCTCGATCTGGTTCGCAATGTCGATAGACGAGGCGCCCGCAGTTTTTGCAGCCACGTCCTGAATATAGTGTTCGCAATTTTCAGGCACCCAAGGGCGTTGATTTAAATTAGGCAAAAGCTGCCTCCAATGCGATTTCTACCATATCGCCAAAGCTTTGTTCACGTTGATCGGCGGGCAGGGCTTCGCCTGTTTGTAGGTGATCTGAAACGGTTAGAACGGCCAAGGCACGCCGCCCATAGCGCGCGGCAAGGTTATAAAGCTCGGCTGCTTCCATCTCGACGCCCAGAATGCCGTGGCGTGTCATTTGTTCGTTCAGGTCAGGGCGTTCATCATAAAATACGTCGGATGAATAAATTCCGCCTACATGCGTTTTTGCGCCTTTGGATTTCGACGCCTCAACCGCAGCCGACAACAATCCATAATCTGCACAGGGGGCAAAGTTGATTTCTTTGAATATGCCCGCTGACGGTGTGTTTATGGATGTTGCGGTCATGGCCAAAATCACATCGCGGATGCCCACCTGTGGTTGCATCCCGCCACATGATCCGATGCGGATCAGGGTTTGTGCATCATAGTCACGGATCAATTCGTTTACGTAAATCGACAGCGACGGCATGCCCATTCCCGATCCATGGATGGTCACAGGGTTTCCGTGATAGGTGCCTGTGTATCCCAACATGCCGCGCACCTGATTGACCAACCGCGCGTC
>JAAEZW010000245.1:3538-3778 GCA_018222665.1 Paracoccaceae bacterium | reverse complement strand
CGGTCGCGGCAACCGCGATCCCGGCTGCGCAGCCAATCACCCATGCGCCCGGAATGCCCATCATGACCATGGCGATAATCCCCGCCAGCGCTAATGCGCCATAGGCGGCGTTTTGATCCGACATGGCCGTTTGATGCGATAGGCCGGCCCCCCGGGCATTGGGAATACACGCCATAATTAGGGGCAGGGGCGCGCGCGACAACACCGCCGCCGAGATCAGGGCGATAAATGCGATTTCTG
>JAAEZW010000245.1:0-3528 GCA_018222665.1 Paracoccaceae bacterium | reverse complement strand
TGCCTGCATCAATGCGGCGACGATCTGCCATTGCAGGCCAATGAATAGGATCAATGCGATGACGCCATAGGCGCCGATATGACTGTCCTTCATAATTTCAAGGCGGCGCTCAATCGTCCAGCCGCCCCAAAACCCATCCGCACAGTCGGCCAATCCATCCGCATGCATGGCCCCTGTGATGATCAATGATGTCATCACAACACAGCCTGCGCTGATGTTTGGCCCGAAACCTAAAATAAGGCACAAAATACCAATCAGGGCGCTGGCGGTTCCAACAACAACGCCAACCAAGGGAAAGGCCCAACCCGCCGCGCCGCGATGGTCATAGGCACGTTCGTCCAGTTGAACCGGCAGGCGGGTCAGTAGACTGATGCAAATAAAAATATCGCGAATGATTGGGGAATGAATGAACGCGTGCATGTCGTCTTTGGTCTCCATCCTGTCAGTTTGGGACTTGAGCTTTCGGTGGACACAGGCAATAAGCCACCACCATCTAATCCAAGGGGCCCCCAATGACGAACCGTTTTTCATCGCTCGCCGAGTTTGTAAGCCTAGTTAAAGAACTGCCTGCGGCGGATCAAGAGGCGGCATCTGGTGCAGCTGATCGAAATGCACAGCTGACAAAACCTGCGGGGTCTTTGGGCAAGCTTGAGGATATCGCTCTTTGGTATGCGGCATGGCGCGGAAATGCGCGGCCTGCGATCGAGGCGCCCCAAGTTGTGATTTTTGCGGGCAATCACGGTGTTTGTGCACAGGGTGTGTCCGCCTTTCCATCCGAAGTGACGCAACAGATGGTGTATAATTTTCAGGCAGGTGGCGCTGCGATTAATCAATTGTCCAAATGCTTTGGCGCGAAATTGGATGTGATCGCGCTGGACTTGGATACCCCAACAGCTGATTTCACAGCGGGTCCTGCGATGAACGAGGTGGAGTTGATTGCCGCCCTACAAACAGGTTGGGACGCGGTTAATGAAAATGCCGATATTTTGATCACGGGCGAAATGGGCATTGGCAATACGACCGCAGCCGCGGCAATTGCCGCAGCCCTGTTTGGTGGATCCGCTGACGATTGGGTTGGACGCGGCACAGGCGTTGATGATGAGGGACTGGCGCGCAAGGCAGACGCCGTAACACGCGGACTGGCCGCGAATCCAGATGCAAAATCGGGGATCGAGGCGCTGCGCTGTTTGGGGGGACGTGAATTGGCCGCTATGGCAGGGGCCGTGGTACGTGCACGTACGTTAAACATCCCCGTAATTATGGATGGGTTCATCTGTACGGCCGCTTGTGCGACGCTGCATGCCATAGACCCTGCGGCCTTGGACCACGTGATTGCGGGCCACGCAAGCGCAGAACAAGCGCACCAGCGCATGTTGAGCCATTTGAATAAGGACGCCATCATTCAAATGAATATGCGCCTTGGCGAAGGATCAGGTGCCGCCACAGCGCTGGGTATTGTGAAAGCTGCTGTGGCCTGCCACTCGGGCATGGCCACCTTTGCAGAGGCAGGTGTTGCAGAGGGTTAACCTTCTGCTTCCTTATCTTCTGCAGTGCCTTCGTCCTGATTGCCAAATCGAAGGTTCAACAACTCAGATTCCATCTCCTGCTCAAGCTCGGCTGTTTCAGACCCGACAAGCCCCATGACAGGGCCAATTATGATCCCTGCTGCCGGATATCCCAAAACGGATCTCAGAC
Organism: Paracoccaceae bacterium; assembly: GCA_018222665.1. Taxonomy (GTDB): domain Bacteria; phylum Pseudomonadota; class Alphaproteobacteria; order Rhodobacterales; family Rhodobacteraceae; genus HIMB11. Next base: position 1,833 of record JAAEZW010000245.1, on the reverse strand, counting down.
CCATCCGCGATGCAATAGGCACCGCGATAACAACAGCGGCCAAATAGACCACCGCCTGTGATAGAAAACCTTCCATATTTCATCCCCTAAATTGGTAGGGCAGAATCCGCCTTGCACTGGTCCATCACAATTTGGCTTTGCACCCGCGACACACAGGGTGATTTCAACAGAACCTCATGTATAAGGCGGTTGAGATCGCGCAAATCCAAACAGTATACTCGAAGTAGATAATCCGCCTCACCCGTTAGCGTCCATGCACTGATAATCTCAGGAGAGGTGGATAGGATGCGATTAAACTCTTGGCTGTTTTCCTGACCATGTCGGTCCAGTTGCACCTGAACAAAGGCCTGAACAGTCAGGCCCAAACGTTCGGCGTTTACCTGTGCGCGATAGGCGCAAATAAACCCATCCTCTTCCAATCTTTGGCGACGTCGGTTCACCTGACTAGAAGATAGGTTCAATCGATAGCTGATTTCCTGCGCCGTCATATGCGCATTCTTTTGCAGCAAACCAAGAAGCTGTTTGTCAATCGAATCCATTTGCTTAATATACGCACCAAAACGGTGTAATGGCTATATTGGACGCAAACTAAATTATATTTATGCGATATATGCGCACAAAACGCATGTATTTTGTGAAATCATGTGGAAAATAGGAGTTTTTCATGGGTCCCTTTCCACATCACGCAGTAAAATCAGAAATTTCACCTGAAAACCCCGCGGGCACAGATGGATTTGAGTTCGTTGAATTCGCGCATCCTGACCCTGATGTCTTGCGGCATCTGTTTACCCAAATGGGATATATACATACGGCAACGCACAAAACCCGAAAAATTGAATTATGGCAGCAAGGGGATATCACATATGTCCTGAACGCAGATCAAAATTCATTTACCGCTCGCTTTGTGGATGAACATGGTCCGTGCGCGCCTTCAATGGCCTGGCGTGTGGTGGATGCGCAACATGCCTATGATCACGCAGTGGCGCATGGGGCCGCGCCCTATACGGCGGATGACAAATGTTTGGATGTTCCGGCCATCGTCGGGATTGGTGGATCATTGCTTTATTTCGTCGACAGTTATGGTGATGAAAATGCCTATGATCCTGAATATGATTGGCACATTACCGAAACACCAAAGGGTGTTGGGTTTTATTACTTGGATCACCTGACACACAATGTGTTTAAGGGGAATATGGACAAATGGTTTAAGTTTTATGGCGACTTATTCAATTTCCGCGAAATCCGTTTCTTTGACATCGAAGGAAAATATACGGGCCTGTTCAGTCGCGCGCTCACCTCACCCTGTGGGCGCATTCGTATTCCAATAAACGAGGATCGTGGCGAGACGGGACAAGTTGTATCCTATCTAAAGAGGTATAAAGGCGAGGGGATCCAGCACATCGCAGTCGGGAGCGAAGACATCTACACAGCTGTTGATCAGATTGCACAAAACGGTGTGATGTTCATGCCCGGACCAGCACAGTCCTATTATGACCTAAGCCATGAACGTGTGTCAGGCCACCAAGAGCCGCTGGATCATATGCAAAAGCACGGCATTTTGATTGATGGCGAAGGGGTTGTTGACGGGGGCGAGACAAAAATCCTGCTTCAGATTTTTTCCAAAACCGTGATTGGCCCGATCTTTTTTGAATTTATTCAGCGCAAAGGGGATGATGGATTTGGTGAAGGCAATTTCAAAGCCTTGTTTGAATCGATTGAGCGCGAACAAATTGAAAATGGCGAAATCGCCGCGGAATAATCCCTAGCCTTTGGGGATTTTCAAAACCACGTTGCGCCCACCTTTGACATAGCGCAACTCACTATCAGTGATGG
>JAAEZW010000244.1 GCA_018222665.1 Paracoccaceae bacterium | reverse complement strand
GTAATATGTGTCAGCGCATGCACCCCGCCTGCATTCAACGCAGCCAAGGATTGTTTCACATATAGACGCGTTGGCGCCAAAAGTGCTGCGCCAAGTGTGCCTTCCGAAAACGGGGATTGATCCGCCCAAGTAAGATTAGAGCCATCCACCAAATGGCGCACCAAAGAGTAACCATTTGAATGCACACCGCTTGACCGTAGGGCAATCAATTTATCCCCGACACTCACATCCCGTGGCAATGCACCACCGCGTTCCATCGCGCCCACGGCAAAGCCGGCCAAATCAAAATCGTCATGTGCATACATGCCCGGCATTTCCGCGGTTTCACCACCGATCAATGCACAGCCTGACAATTCGCAACCCGTTGCAATCCCGTTGATGATTGTTGCGGCCTGTTCAACGTGCAATTTCCCTGTTGCAAAATAATCTAGGAAAAACAACGGCTCTGCCCCCTGACAGACCAGATCGTTCACACACATGGCAACCAAATCAATGCCGATTGTGGAAAAATGGCCTGTGTCAATTGCAATGCGCAATTTGGTCCCCACACCGTCGGTGGCCGAGACAAGGATCGGGTCGTCAAAACCCGCAGCCTTAAGATCGAAAAGCCCCCCGAAGCCACCAAGGCCCGCCATAACGCCGCTTCTGTTTGTGCGTTTTGCCGCGGGTTTGATGCGATCCACCAAGGCGTTGCCAGCATCAATATCTACACCCGCTTGCGCATAGGTCGCGCCGTTCTTGCCGTCCGTCATCTGTGGTCCTTTCGCGAAATTAGCGCTCAACTAATATATTGCGCGCTAAGTTTCAATCGCAAACCCTTGACCTTGGCGCGACATGTGATAGCACGAGGAAAAAGTGGGCCTGTAGCTCAATTGGTTAGAGCAGAGCGCTCATAACGCTTTGGTTGCGGGTTCAAGTCCTGCCGGGCCTACCACTTTTATGAATTTCACTCAAAAAATACGCGACTTCATCAACGCAATCGTTGAAAATGACAGCGTTCTTCACGGTTCAATTTTATTTGGCAATCCGCATGTCGACGCGCAAACCACCGCCCTGCGCTTCGGACAAGATCAAATGCCCCCCATGTGCGCGCGCGATGTCATTGGCGATAGGCAGGCCAAGACCGACACTGGACCCTTTGTTCTGATTGCGGGCGGGGTCCAGGCGGGCAAAGGGTTTTAGGGCATTTTCACGTTGATCAGGCGGGATACCTGGCCCGTTATCCTCGATCCGGAACGTCACGAATGCAGCGTCGCTGCGCAGGTTAAGGCTTACCTGATCCCCATAGCGGAACGCATTGTTCAGCAGGTTTTCCAATGCGCGTTTCACCATGTTTTCGCGCATCATCACCACGGTTTCATCGGCATCAATATGCAACTGCACCACCTGCCCCATTCTTATATAATCCTGCACTAGACCATCCAGAAATGTGATCGTATTCACGGGTTCGTTGCGGCTGCCATCTTCACCAAGGGTTTTAGCGTAAACCAAAAACTCATCCAATAGAATGCGCATATCCTCAACATCCTGCTCTAATGGTTCGCGGTCGCGATCCTCCAACATCGACAACCCCAATTTCAGGCGCGTCAACGGCGTGCGCAAATCATGACTAACACCCGACAGAATGAGTGTGCGTTGTTCGATGTGCCTTTCAATGCGGGATCGCATATTCAAAAATGCGTCTCCCGCTGCACGCACCTCAATCGCACCGCTGGGTGAATAGGCCACATTCTGCCCACGGCCAAAGGCCTCGGCCGCGGCCGCCAAACGTGTAATGGGGCGCAATTGATTGCGCAGATAAAAGAAAGCGATGATTGTGAAAATGCCCCCGAAAAACACCATGTTCACAATCAACTGATGCGGGTTTGATGCCGACACACGGCGGCGTGCGAAGGTTAATTCCAACTCCTCATACCCTGGGATCGCCATGCGCAAAATCACGATACGATTATCTGGCAAATCCACACCGCGCAGCGATGCAACACGCGATAATTCACGGATCACAACAATGCCCGTTAAATCATAAAACCGTCGTGTGGGTTGGAATGCCCCATCGGGGTTCACACTCAGCGAAATGTCCAAAGCATCCGCAAAGGCCTGTGCTCCCTCAATATCGCCTGTGCGGATCAGCGTTTCAAAATACGCCAATTCTTGGGTCAGGCCGCGGGTAAGTTGTTCTGTTACCCCCTCAAAATGGCGCTGAATGAATACGAAGGACACCAGTAGCTGAATCAAAACAACAGGCAAAATCAATATTAGCGCAGCGCGCCAATAGAGCCGTTTAGGCATATACTGTTTGATCCAACTAAACATCACGGATAGACATACCCAAACATCGGGTGAAAGGAAATCGAAATGAGCAGCTATTCACCGCCTCGTGGCACATTTGATCAGGTGACGCCGTCCATTAGGCGTATCGTTGCCCCTAATCCTTCGCCCATGACCTATCACGGCACAAACAGCTATCTGTTGGGCGAAAAACAGGTGGCCGTGATTGATCCAGGACCAAATGACGATACGCATCTCTCCGCGATTCTGGCCGCTGTGCCAGAGAATGGTTCGATAACGCATATCTTTGTAACCCACGCACATTATGATCATTCCGAACTGGCCATGCGTCTGTCAAAAACAGTGGGGGCGCCCACCTACGCCTTTGGCGATCATGAGGCGGGAAAAAGTGCATTGATGAAATCTTTGTCTGATCAGGGCGGTTTAGGCGGGGGCGAAGGCATTGATCGTGCATTTGAACCCGAACACACCCTGTCACATTTGGAGAGCGTCACTTGCAATGAATGGCGCATCACTGCACACCATACCCCCGGACACATGGCAAATCATATGTGTTTTCAGGTTGAAAAAATCCTATTCACGGCCGATCATGTGATGGATTGGGCCACATCCATGGTGTCGCCCCCCGACGGGGATGTGGGCGATTTCATGCGATCTTGTGAACATCTGCTGGACTATGATTGGGACTTGTTTTTGCCCGGTCATGGGAACATCGTTCGCGCGCCTAACGAACGGCTGCGCTGGTTATTATCCCACCGCCGCGAACGCGAGGTTCAGATCCTAACACAGTTACAAGCAGGCCCTGCAACGCCCCATAAACTGGCCAAGGCGATCTATACGGATATTGATGCGGAACTGATCCCAGTCGCGGCGCGCAACGTCTTCGCCCACCTGTTGGAGTTGCATAATAAAGGGTTGATTTCCGTCGAAAAACCAATCGCCTTTGATGGCATCTTTTCCCCCGTATCATGAACAAAATTTTTTTCACAAAAATCGAAAATATCCTCTGGACGTCATGAATCGCAGTTGTTATATGCACCTCAAGTTCCGGCGTAGCTCAGCGGTAGAGCAGTTGACTGTTAATCAATTGGTCGTAGGTTCGATCCCTACCGCCGGAGCCAATTAAAAAGTAAACCCCCTTGAAATCATTGTATTTCTGGGGGTTTTTTGTTATCCGGTAAACCATAAAGGTACACTTTCGGTACACTGGTGGTTCCTATGGCGGCTAAAATATCTTACCTTTTTCAATCTCCTACTGGTTGGTTTGAGTACCGTAGAAAGACTCCGAAGAGGCTTTCTCAATACTTTCCACAAGGGAAGCAAAGAGAATGGAAGCAAGCCTTAGACACGAAAGATGTATCAACAGCACAGCGTCGATGGGCTTTAGAGAACACAAAGTTTGAGAAAGCTAAATCGTTGGCTGAAAAACTGTGTGATAAACCACAAGAACTATTATCAGTCGAAATACTTGAAGCTGCCAATCGCATTGTGATTGAG
>JAAEZW010000243.1 GCA_018222665.1 Paracoccaceae bacterium | reverse complement strand
ATGTTATGAATCCTTGGGTTATACTGTACCAAGCGAGTTAGCGATTTCCACTTAAATGGTCAAGAAAGCGTGGGAAATTTACGCTATTTGCAGCATGCTGTGTGCGTTATTCGAATGGTGCTTTTCGATGATCAATTCGGCGACACGTAACATTGCGAACCCGTGCATTGCCAAAAACGCTGGCAACACCCCCCATATGAAAATGATCCAAGCCGCGGATTGGGCCACTCGTGAATGTGGTAATGTTGATGCTGCTTTATCTCGTGCTTCGCGTTGCCATTATAAAACCCACGAAATGAACGGGTTTCAATCGCTTATGCGGGTGATTGGCCAAATCACACGCGAAACGTCCCTTGGCCCAAAACAGAAAGAGGCCTTGGATGATATCGCGTTGATTTTTTATATACGAAAATAGGTGCGCCCGTATGGGCGCACCCGCAACCATTATGCCCAAGGGCGTGCGGCGCCTGCTTTGGCTTCAAAGCTGTCGATTGAGGCCGCTTTTTCAAGGGTCAAACCAATGTCATCTAACCCGTTCAACAGGCAGTGTTTGCGGAATGGATCGATGTCAAACTGGATCACGTCTCCATCTGACGATGTGATTGTCTGATCCTCAAGGTTGATTTCAACCCGCGCATTCGCACCCTTTTCGGCGTCTTTCATCAACAGATCAACCTGTTCCTGCGGAAGTACGATAGGTAGCATTCCGTTTTTGAAACAGTTGTTAAAGAAGATGTCCGCGAATGATGTTGAAACAACAACCTTGATTCCGAAATCGGACAAGGCCCATGGCGCATGTTCGCGCGATGATCCACAACCAAAGTTGTCACCTGCAATCAGAATTGATGCCTCGCGATACGCGGCTTGGTTCAACACGAAATCAGGAATTTCGTTGCCGTCATCGTCATAACGCATCTCATCAAATGCATGCACACCCAGACCCGAGCGTTTAATCGTTTTCAAAAACTGCTTTGGGATGATCATATCGGTATCGATGTTGACCAATGGCATTGGGGCTGCGACTCCGCTAAATGTTTCGAATTTGTCCATTACATCATCTCCCGAACATCTGTTAGACGGCCTGTGATCGCCGCGGCGGCTGCCATTGCTGGTGACATCAGGTGCGTACGTCCACCACGACCTTGACGGCCTTCAAAGTTACGGTTTGACGTGGCTGCACAGCGTTCGCCCGGTGTTAATTGATCAGGGTTCATCGCCAAACACATTGAACATCCCGCCAAACGCCATTCAAAGCCAGCCTCTTTAAAGATGTCTGCAAGACCTTCTTCTTCGGCTTGCGCGCGTACCAATCCAGAGCCTGGAACGATCATGGCGCGTAGACCGTCTTTGATCTTTTTGCCCTTTAGGATCTCGGCAGCTGCACGCAAATCTTCGATCCGGCCATTTGTGCATGAACCAATGAACACTGTGTCGATTTCGATATCTGTCAATTTTTGACCAGATGTCAGACCCATGTATTCCAGCGAACGCTTCGCCGCATCGACTTTACCACCGCTGAAATCATCGGCACTTGGAACCGTGCTGGTGATTGGCAATACATCTTCTGGTGATGTGCCCCATGTTACAACGGGTGCAATGTCTTCGCCTTTGATGGTGATGACCTTGTCAAAATGTGCGCCTTCGTCAGTGAACAGTGTTTTCCAATATGCGACGGCTGCTTCCCATTCTGCACCTTTGGGTGCGTGAGGGCGGCCTTTGCAATATTCGAATGTCTTTTCATCTGGGGCAATCAGGCCAGCGCGCGCGCCGCCTTCGATGGCCATGTTACAAACCGTCATGCGACCTTCCATGGACAGATCACGGATCGCTTCGCCACAGTACTCAATCACATAGCCTGTACCGCCTGCAGTGCCTGTTTCACCGATAACGGACAATGTGATGTCCTTGGCGGTCACACCGGGGCGAAGTTTGCCTGTGATCTCGACCTTCATGTTCTTTGATTTCTTTTGAATCAAAGTTTGTGTCGCAAGAACATGTTCAACCTCAGATGTGCCGATTCCATGTGCCAACGCGCCAAACGCACCGTGTGTCGCGGTGTGGCTGTCGCCGCATACAACGGTCATACCGGGCAATGTCCAACCCTGTTCTGGACCAACGATGTGCACAATCCCCTGACGCACGTCAGATACGGGATAATAATGAATGCCGAAATCCTTGGCATTTTTGTCCAACGCTTCAACCTGAATACGGCTTTCTTCGTTGTCGATGCCTTTTGCACGATCCAATGTTGTTGGAACGTTGTGATCTGGCACAGCGATTGTTTTTTCTGGTGCACGCACGGTACGGCCCGCCATACGCAGACCCTCGAACGCTTGTGGTGATGTCACTTCGTGAACCAAGTGGCGATCAATATATAGAAGACATGTTCCGTCTTCTGCTTCGTGGACTACGTGGTCGTTCCAGATTTTATCATAAAGTGTCTTGGGGGCGGTCATTTCCATCCTCTCCCGATTTTTGTGATGAACGTTTGGTGCAAATCTTTTGTCGCGGCAAATCAGCCGTGAGCTAGAATCGTCATCGTTGCACCATAAAACCGCCAAGGCAGGCGCGAACGATCATCCATGTCAAAGATCATTTCCATAACATTTCGCATACACCTGAATCTTCGTGCTCGCAAGTGTTGTGCACTCTTGCGACTGGGTGGTATTTCAATTACGCGTCATTGAGATTTTTTTGAACCCATGCTAGATTCGGCATACATGCAATGGATGCATGCATAACGGAGGACATAGTTCTGACAGTATCTGTCGAAGCAGTTCGCGCTGCAAACACATCTGCTAATCCTGCGGCAGAGGATCTAACAAGCGAAGCGCTGTTGGATCGTATCTTAACCTCTCTTGACCAAGATAAAGCCGAAGAGATCGTGCAAATTGATTTGCGCGGGAAAACATCGATTGGCGATTATATGGTTATTGCGTCAGGTCGTTCGACCCGTCAGGTCACAGCAATGGCTGAAAAGTTGGTTGATCGTCTTAAGCAAGAGCATGGACGTGCCTGCAAGGTTGAGGGCAAAGAGGCAGGAGATTGGGTTTTGATCGACACAGGGGATGTGGTTGTCCACATCTTCCGTCCAGAGGTGCGCGAATTCTATCAGCTTGAAAAAATGTGGTTGCCTGCCGGGCAAGCATAACAGCTTAGTAATGAAGGTATCGATTTGTGCGGTGGGTCGGCTGCGGCGGGGCCCAGAGCTTGAGCTTCTTTCTGATTATCTTGATCGTTTTAACAAACAGGGCCGTTCAATGGGATTGGGTCCCGCAGAGGTTATTGAGGTTGAGGACAAGAAAAACATTGGCATGAGTGCAGAAGCAGATCTGTTGGATCGTGCAATCCCAAATGGTGCAAAAATCATCACATTGGACGAGCGTGGAAAACTGTTAACTTCGCCCGAATTTTCCAAATGTCTTGCAAATTTTCGGGATCAGGGACAGGGACATTTGGCGTTTATTATTGGCGGCGCGGATGGGATTGATCCGTCGCTGCGTACACGGGCTGACATGTCGATCAGCTTTGGGTCTATGGTTTGGCCCCATATGCTGGTTCGTGTAATGCTAAGCGAACAATTATATCGGGCGGCATCAATTTTGGCAGGCTCCCCCTATCACCGCGCTTAGCACTTGCTCTTATTTGCCTCTCTTCGTAGAACCCTCATAAAATTAAGAGGCGAATGATATGGCACCAAAACCCGTTGTTTTATGTATTTTGGATGGTTGGGGTGCACGATCTGATGCAGAGGCGAACGCGCCCGTATTGGCCCACACGCCAAACTTTGATC
>JAAEZW010000242.1 GCA_018222665.1 Paracoccaceae bacterium | reverse complement strand
GGCTTGGGCCGCTGTGAGAGTTTCCAAACCGAATTCTTCAAACATGTCGCTATCCCATTAATCAGAACATTGTTCTCATCTGGGGCAGAAACCACACATTAACAAGGGTGTGCATTGCAGGAAATCGCATTTTGTATGGAACAAATTCCTGACGGACGCTGCGAGGTGAAACATCGTTCTTGCGCGGTGCGTGTTATCAGAAAAACTTCATCTGAAACGCAGGATAGGCGCAAACGATAATCTTATTTGCACGAATGCGGGAAATGAAACGTAATTCTGCTTATCCGCCCGTATGGCTCATATGGCGGGACATCTGTCCCGAAATTGTTTGACGGGAATAATCGAAATCATGCCCTTTGGGTTTGCGTTCAATCGCGCGGCGGATTGCGGTTTCCAAATGCTGTGTATCGCCTGGGTGTTCACGCAACGGGGCGCGTAGATCGGCCATGTCCTCTTGGCCCAAGCACATGTACAATTCGCCCGTACATGTCAGCCGAACGCGGTTGCAGCTTTCGCAGAAGTTATGACTTAGCGGCGTGATGAAACCGATTTTTTGACCCGTTTCTTCAATCCGCACATAGCGCGCGGGCCCTCCTGATCGTTCGGCCAAATCTGTCAACTGATACTGCGTTTCTAATGCGGCGCGCACATCTTCGAGTGACCAATATTGTCCAATCCGATCGGTTTCCCCCATGTCGCCCATGGGCATCACTTCGATCCAGGTCAGGTCCATGTCACGGCTGGCGCACCATTCGGTCATGGTGAATAATTCGTCTTCGTTAAATCCCTTGAGGGCCACGGCGTTGATTTTTACACGCAAACCCGCACGTTGCGCTGCGTCCAATCCACGGAGCACTTGGGGCAGGCGGCCCCAACGGGTTACACGTGCAAATTTATCTTCGTCCAGCGTGTCCAGTGATACATTTATCCGCCGCATCCCCGCCGCATAAAGATCATCCGCAAACCGTTCCAACTGCGATCCATTGGTGGTCAGGGTTAATTCCTTTAACGCCCCGCTGTTTAAATGGCGCGACATGCCGTTAAAGAACGTCATGATGTCTCGCCGCACCAAGGGCTCGCCACCTGTGATGCGCAGTTTTTGAACGCCCATTCCGACAAAGGTGGAACACAAACGGTCCAGCTCTTCTAGGGTCAGCAGTTCCTTTTTCGGTAAAAACTGCATGTTTTCTGCCATGCAATAGACGCAACGAAAATCGCAGCGGTCAGTGACAGAAACGCGAAGGTAAGTGATCGCGCGCGCAAAGGGGTCAATCAACGGTACAGTCATGGGGATAAGCTAGAGTTATCGCCGCATAGTCGCAAGGGCTCAAACATGATTTTTCTGAGTTCCGTGTTGAATTTTTACGCGCCCTTATTCATGTGACGGGCGGCTTCTTTTCGGGCAAAGGGTTTTAGGTCATCCCCGAAACGGTTCAGGAAATTTTGTGCACGCGCTGCATCATGGCGCGACAGATCGCGCACCCACCATGCGATTGCCTTTTGAATGAACCAATCATGATCGTTTGCCAGCTCTGCAGCCCAGCCCAATACACGTTCGCGCGCCTGAATTTCGTGGGGTTTGGGAAAATTCTGTTTTGTGTAGGGCAGGGTGATGACAAAGGCCGCGCGGCGTCGCCACATATGATCCGATGTGATCCATGTTTCCACCTGATCCAAACGCGTAGGGTCGGCGACCACCCGCTTTTGCCCTGCCATACAGGCGTGATCGGCAATGGCCCAACTGTCAAAATCATCGACCCAGCTGGTGATCAAATCCCAGACCGCCTGATCGGGGCGAATGCGCGCTTGGGTCAGTAATTTTGAGGCCATCACGCGACCTTCGAATATATTCGTAGCCCACAACCCACGGGCCAATGCGATCCGCTGATCCAAATCCAAGGCGCGCCGCCACTCTTTTCCGATGTCGTTTAGGATTTGATTGTTCGTTCCGATATAGGGGCGGTCAATCTTGTGATAGGCGGCCTTCCCCTCAATAGTGGCGGGGTCTGCCAATTCACGTAGCGTTTCTAGGGCTTCATCGACGGTCATATTATTTTCATCCCTAAATCAATACACTTGTTTATACGTTGTATTCGGTCCGGTTAGCACGGAAATTGGGAACGGTAAAAGACACCTAATTTTGTCCAATCACTGAGAATTAACGGGCATTTCATACGTAATCCAATTGGTGTTTTTAGCATGGCGTTCATAAAACCGACGGGCGCGTTCGTTGGTGGCATGGGTGTCCCATCGGATGGCGCTGCAGCCGTGTTCTTGTGCAATTTCGCTTAAGCGATCCATGATATCATCGGCCACACCACTGCCGCGATGCGTTTCAGTTACGAATAGGTCGTCAAGGTACAGGATCTGGGTGCCCCGCAGCGCACTTGGTTGCAGGCGGTAATGAACAAATCCCACGACCTTTTCTCCTATGCGTACAATCAATCCTGTTTCTGGGTGCGTTGGATCGCAAAGCCAGCCCCAAGTCCTTGCCACCCCCTCGGGTGTTGGGGTGACATCGAGCAAATTTGCAAAATCCATGAACATCTGTCGCCAATGATCAAAGTCGTTTTCACCAATATTGGCAATCGCAGTTTTGGACATGGGTCGATCTTATTCCACTGTAACAGACTTTGCCAAATTGCGCGGTTGGTCCACATCCGTACCTTTGGCAAGGGCTGTGTAATAGGCCAGCAATTGGGCAGGAACAGCGTATAGGATCGGGGCGACCACTTCGTGAATATCGGGCATTTCGATCCCGATCCAGATATCGTCCCCCGCGTCCTGTAGGCCCGCGCCATTGGACAATAACAACACGCGCCCCTTGCGTGCCATGACCTCTTGGACGTTGGAAATGGATTTGTCGTAAAGGCTGTCTTTGGGCGCTAAAACAACCACAGGAACCTGATCATCAATCAATGCAAGGGGGCCGTGTTTTAATTCACCTGATGCATAAGCTTCGGCATGTATATAACTGATTTCTTTTAGCTTTAGGGCGCCTTCATGGGCCAATGGGTACATCGCTCCACGTCCCAGAAACAGGATATCACGGGCTTGTGCCAATTTATGTGCGGCGCGCTCGAATTGGTCCTTCTGATCCAATGCGCGATTGATCAGTGCGGGCAAACTGCGCATGTGATGTACGATCAATTCACACTCGGCTTCTGATTTTGTACCCCGTTCTGTTGCGGCCTTGATCGCAAGCGACAACAACAACGTCAGCTGACATGTAAACGCCTTGGTCGAGGCGACGCCAATTTCCGCACCTGCCAAAATCGGCAGTGCCAAATCACTTTCCCGCGCGATAGAACTTTCATCCACATTTACGATAGATAGGATTTTTGCGGCCTTGCCCTGACAATAGCGTAATGCCGCAAGCGTATCTGCAGTTTCGCCAGACTGGCTGACGAAAATGGCAAGTGTGCGATCGGAAATGGGCGGTTCGCGGTAGCGGAATTCAGAGGCGATATCCACCTCGACAGGAATGCGTGCCACCTGTTCAAACCAATATTTCGCCGTGAAACATGCCAGATAGGCTGTGCCACAGGCCACCATGGTAATGCGATCAAATTGGGTGAAATCCAATCCTTCGCCAGGCAGGGTCACGCTATGCCCATCTGCACCCAGATAATGTTTGATTGCCTTGCTGATCACGCTGGGTTGTTCATGGATTTCCTTGGCCATGAAATGTTGATAGCCATCTTTGTCATAACGTCCGGCCTCACCACGGATGGTGCGCACCTCACGATTGGCAAGCGCACCTTGCGCATCCCAGATCTGAACTGAATTGCGCGTT
>JAAEZW010000241.1 GCA_018222665.1 Paracoccaceae bacterium | reverse complement strand
CGTATCGGTAAATATGCAAAAGACGGTAGTGTGATCCCAATGCTAGGTTCAAACCTACCATTGGCTACGTTAGGTACTTTCATCCTTTGGATGGGTTGGTTTGGATTTAATGGTGGTTCGCAACTAGCAATGGGATCGATTGGTGATGTTGCTGATATCTCTCGTATTTTCGCAAACACAAATGCGGCCGCTGCGGGTGGTGCGATTGTGGCACTGATCCTAACACAAATGCTGTACCGTAAGCCTGACCTGACCATGATCTTAAACGGTGCTTTGGCTGGCTTAGTTTCCATTACGGCAGAACCCCTGACTCCATCATTGGGCGCAGCTACGTTGATTGGTGGCATCGGTGGCGTGATAGTTGTCTTTGCGGTTCCAATGCTGGATCGCATGAAGATCGACGATGTTGTGGGTGCGATTCCAGTCCACCTATTGGCAGGCATCTGGGGAACCTTGGCTGTTCCGTTGACGAATGGTGATGCAAGTTTCAGCGTTCAGATTACTTCGATCGTAATTGTTGGATTATTTGTGTGTGTGACCAGTGGCATCGCATGGTCGATCCTGAAGGCGGTTATGGGTATTCGCGTCAGTGAAGAGGATGAAATCAACGGTTTGGATAAATCCGAATTGGGGATGGAGGCCTATCCAGATTTCACCAGAGGGTAATCTATTGCAAATGATGAAAGAGGGTGGCTTGCGCTGCCCTCTTTTTTTGTGTCATCTAACCCTCAAATTAGATGGAAGAGTATGAAACTGATTTCTTCGAATAAGATCGGTATCCAAATTGGGACATTCACGATGTTCTCTGACTTTGATAAAGCGGGTGAGATGTGGGTTTGAACAGGGCCGCGTGAACGTCACAAACGCGCCACGTTCAGAGAAAAATTCATAAGCCCGCCGTCCGTAACATTGAACATTTAATTGTGGGACGATCACAGCGAAACAAGTTCCCGCATGAAACTGCAGGCAATTGATATCACGGAAAGCGGTTTCACGGCCAGTTTCGAAACATGGGACGACACCCGAATTGCCCGCATGCATGTCACATGGCAGGCAATTGGCGAGGCGATAGATCCTGATGAAATCTGGGACGTTTAAGGCCTACAGCAAACCGTCGTAAATGGGCTCTAGTGTTTGATCATCAAACAGCGATGAAACAGATGTGCCGTTCCATGTGTTCAGGATCGCTTGGGCAAACATCGGTGCAGTTGGCAGGATACGGATATTATGCGCACCTTTCACCGCTTCGGTTGGTTCAATTGAATCGGTAATAACCAGGGATTTCATGACAGAATTTGTGACGCGTTCCACCGCGGGACCTGACATGACGCCATGGGTGATATATGCGTGAACCTCGCTTGCGCCTGCTTCCATCAACACTTCAGCCGCCTTACATAGGGTTCCAGCGGTGTCGCACATATCGTCAACGATGATGCACTTTTTGTCTGTTACATCGCCAATAACGGTCATGCCTGCAACTTCGCCCGCCTTTTCACGTCGTTTGTCCACAATGGACAGGGGTGCGCCAATGCGTTTGGCCAATTCACGCGCGCGTGCAACGCCGCCAACATCGGGTGACACCACCATCATGTCGCCCATTGAATCTGCAAACTTGCTTTGGATATCCAAGGCAAAAATCGGTGAGGCATAAAGGTTATCAACAGGGATATCAAAGAAACCTTGGATCTGTGTCGCGTGCAAATCCATGGTTAGGACACGCTCAATCCCCGCCTCGACAATCATATTCGCAACCAGTTTTGCTGTGATGGGTGTACGCGCCTTGGTGCGGCGGTCTTGGCGTGCATAGCCAAAGTATGGAATGACGGCCGTAATGCGCGATGCGGATGAGCGACGCAGCGCATCGGCCATAATCAACAATTCCATAAGGTTGTCGTTCGCTGGGTTTGAAGTGGGCTGAATGATGTACATATCTTCACCGCGCACATTTTCGAACACTTCTACAAAGATTTCTTGGTCGTTGAAACGTTCAACACGTGCGTCTACAAGATCAATGGTTAATCCACGGTGCAAACTCATGCGGCGCGCGATGGCTTTGGCGAGTGGTAGGTTGGCGTTGCCGGCGATGAGTTTTGGTTCATTTGCTGCCATAGATTTCAGTCCCCAGGTGCGAAATGTTACAGATTCGTGACGTTGACTTCGCTTAGCATGGCATTACCGTGAGGCAAAGCAAACAAAGGCGCGACTGCCTCAAAAGGATATCAAAATATGCCAAAAATCGATTATTTCTTCACGCCCTTGTCCCCGTACACCTATTTGGCAGGAGGTGCGTTGGAAAATATCGCGGAAAAACTGCGCGCCTCGATCCATTATCGCCCCGTCGACGTGGTTTCACTGTTCGGGCGAACAGGCGGTGTTGCCTTGCCTGATCGGCATCCCTCCCGACTTGATTATCGTGCACAGGATTTGACGCGTCGCGCAGCGATGCTGGATATGCCGTTTCATTTGAAACCTGCCCACGTGCCCACCAATCCCGCACCTGCATCCTATGCAATCATAGCGGCGCAAAATGCGGGAAATGGGGATTTAGGGGGATTGGTGCAGGGAATTTTGCGCGCCGCTTGGGCCGAGGAAAAGGACATTGCCGATGATGCCGTTCTACAGGATTTGTTGGCGGCCAGTGGATTTGATCGCACATTGACGATGTCTGGGATGCTGAGTGGCGCTAAAACATACGCGCAAAACCTTGAGGACGCAGTGTCACATGGGGTTTTCGGCGCGCCATTCTATGTGTTAGAGGACGGCGCAAAATTCTGGGGTCAGGACCGACTTGGGGATCTTGAGGCATATCTAATCAAAGGCAGCTAAAGTGACAAAAGATACACGCGCAGGTTTGTCCATCAATCACATGGTTTTGGGTGATGGGAGCGAACGTGCCTTGATGATGCATTGTACCCTGTCGTCGGCACGTGCCATGGCGCCAATGGCAATGGCGTTTGAAAATCTCTTTACGACGACGGTCTTTGACCTTCCAGGTCATGGTCAAAGTGGCGGTTGGGATTTCAATGGTGATTTGCAGGATCGTGTCACGGAAATCGCCCAAAGCTTTATTGACCGACCGATCCATTTAATTGGGCATTCCTTTGGTGCGACCGTTGCATTGCGACTCATGGCCAAGATGCCAGAGCAAATCAAATCCGTCGTTTTGTTCGAACCAGTGTTTGTCGAAGCAGCATTTCAACGTAGGCCAAAACTGCGGGCATCGTACGCGGCAGAGGCGCAAGATTTTGTTAAGGCAATCAAAAATAACGATAAAGAGCGTGCAACAATCGAGTTTCTGAAAATGTGGGGCGATGGTACCCCGTGGGAGGCGATCCCCCCAAGTTTACGCCAATCAATGATTGATAAAATTGATGTGGTTGATGCGGGAACACCCGCGCTGCATCAGGATATGCATGGATTGTTGGGTCCAACAGGTTTAGCGAATTACAAGGGACCTGCCCTGTTTATTCGTGGTGCGCGCAGCATTTCAATCATGCAGGATATTCACACTGCGTTGGTCGAATTGATGCCCCAAGCCGACGATCACGCGGTTGGTGGGGCGGGCCATATGGTGCCAATGACCCATCAGGCGGAATGCGTCGCATTAATGGATGAGTTTTATCAAAAATCAAGATTTTGATGCGCCGATTTTTGGTTCGGTCCCCGCGATGATGCGCGAAATATTCGCACTATGGCGATAAGAAATTAACAGAGCCAGCGCAGCGGCCAAACCAGAAATTGTTGAATACCCAAGCAGTGCCGCCCAAATTGGTGCCAACGTCGCGGCAACCAATGCCG
>JAAEZW010000240.1 GCA_018222665.1 Paracoccaceae bacterium | reverse complement strand
GAATATGCAATGCATTTCCCATGGCACGAATGGCCCGCGGGACGCGACAAAAAACTCTCCCCGCTTCACAGCCGCCTAATGGACGCAGGCGCACAATTTGGGGCCTATAACGGTTGGGAACGGGCAAATTGGTTCGCGCAGGCGGGTGATGACACCAGCGAAGAAAGCACACAAACATGGGATCGCGCAGGCCCATGGGAACAACGCATTCGCGAGGAATGCGAAGCGGTGCGCGACAACTGCGGAATTTTGGCAATCACAGGTTTTTCACGCTATAGCGTCACAGGCACAGGTGCACGTGATTTTGTCGACAGCCTAACCGCATCACGTTTGCCAAAACCTGGACGCATCTCGCTTGCTTACTTCCCCGATAACCGTGGTCGCATCCTGACAGAAATGTCCGTGATGGCCTGGTCCGAGGAAGAGGTTGGCCTAATCACTGCCGCAACGGCGCAATGGCACGATATGGAAATCCTATCACGCCAAGCACCTGATGGGATCAAAATCACCGACAACACCAAAGAGATGGAATGTTTGTTGGTCACTGGTCCAAATGCGCGCAAAATCCTTGATCCGATCACCGAGGGACATGATCTGTCTGCGTCTTGGCTGTCGATCAGCATGGAAGGTACCGTTGCAGGCCATAAATGCGCATTGGCGCGCGTGTCTTTTGCAGGCGAATTGGGCTGGGAAATTCACTGTGCGAATGATGCTGCTCCTGCGATTTGGGACGCAATCACAGGTGCAGGCGCAAAACCATTTGGGATGTGGGCCTTGAACTCACTTCGGATCGAAAAAGGATACCGCGCGTGGAAGGGCGATTTGTCCACTGACTACAGCCTGTTGGAAGGCGGATTGGACCGCTTCGTCAAATTGGACAAAGAAGTTGATTTCCCGGGCAAGGCCGCGATGTTGGCAGAAAAACAGCAAGGCGTTGCAAAACGTTTTGTCACCCTTACGGTGGATGCAGGCGCCTGTGATGCGCCATACATGTCAACCCTGTGGCAGGGGGATGAAGTTGTTGGCGAAACAACATCAGGCGCATGGGGGTATCGTGTAAATGCCTCAATCGCGTTGGGTATGTTGCGCACCGATCTTGCCGTTCCTGGCACCGAGATCGAGGTTGAGATTTATGGACAACGCCACAAAGCTGTCGTCCAAGAAGATCAACCATTGTGGGACCCAAAGAACGAGCGTTTGCGCGCCTAACCTGCGGAGGTCAGAGTGGACATCACACTTCTTGACGGGTCTATTGGCCAAGAATTGATGAAGCGTTCGGGCGATACGCCAACCGCGCTTTGGTCAACGATGGTTATGATCGAACATCCAGAATTGGTGCATCAGGTTCACGCGGAATATTTCCGCGTGGGCGCGACGATTGCCACAACCAACACCTATCCAGTGTTGCAGGATAGGTTGGATACCAATGGATATGATTTGGATATTCGCCGTCTGTGGGACGCTGCCATCAAATCTGCACGGAATGCGGCGCAATCCAATGGGCATGGCCGCGTTGCGGGGTCTATTGGCCCCCTGATCGCAACCTATCGCCCTGATATCTGTCCCGAACCCGCAGATGCAGAACAACAATATGCGGATATTGTTGCGCATTTGGCGGCACATACCGATTTTTTGCTGATCGAAACGGTATCCTCCCTGAAACAGGCAGAGGGCGCATTACGCGCAACGGATAAAACCGACAAACCTGTTTGGATTGCGTTTTCCGTTGATGATTTTGACGGATCAAAACTACGCTCTGGTGAAAATGTCTCGGACCTGTTGGGCGTTTTGAAAAATCACCGTGTTGACGCGGTTCTGGTCAATTGTTCCCGTCCAGAGGCGGTCACAGATGCGCTGGAACATATGAAATCATTTGGCCTGCCCTTTGGGGCCTATGCCAACGGGTTCACCAAAATTTCGGACGGTTTTTTAACAGATAAACCAACAGTAGACGCCCTAAGCGAACGTCATGATTTGGGGCCTGCTGAATACGCAAAATTTGCAATGCAATGGATCGACCAAGGCGCAACCATCGTTGGTGGCTGTTGCGAAGTTGGTCCAGAACACATCCAAGAATTGGCCAAGCAAATCAAAGACGCTGGTCATAATATCGTGTGAGGAGTTTAACATGCCTACCCTACCAAACAAAGCACGTGTCGTCATCATTGGCGGTGGTGTCATCGGATGTTCGGTGGCCTATCACCTAACCAAATTGGGTTGGAAAGACGTGGTTCTTTTGGAACGCAAACAGCTGACGTCTGGGACAACATGGCATGCAGCAGGATTGATTGCACAGTTGCGCGCGACTGCGAATATGACCAAGCTCGCCAAATATTCTCAGGAACTTTATGGCGCGCTAGAAGAAGAAACCGGGGTTGCCACAGGGTTTAAACGTGTCGGATCAATCACCGTTGCGCTGACCGATGAACGTATGGAAGAGCTGAGCCGCAGTGCCGCGATGGCCCGTGCGTTCGGCGTTGAAATCGAAGAAATATCACCCGCCGAGGTTGGCGCGCGCTATGAGCACCTAAATCTGGAAAACGTGGTGGGTGGTGTTTACCTGCCCAAAGACGGTCAAGGCGATCCCGCTAATATCGCATTAGCCATGGCCAAAGGCGCGCGGATGCGCGGCGCAATCGTCCAAGAGCGCGTACGCGTGTCAAACATCCACAAAGACGGCCGCCGTGTCACCGGCGTTGATTGGGTTGCCGAAGATGGAGATCGTGGACATATCGAATGCGATATGGTCGTGAACTGCGCAGGTATGTGGGGCCACGAAGTTGGGCGCATGGCAGGTGTGAATGTACCGCTGCATGCGTGCGAACATTTTTATATCGTGTCCGAACCAATTGACGGGCTCAGCCAACTGCCCGTTCTGCGCGTTCCTGACGAATGCGCCTATTACAAAGAAGACGCAGGCAAGATGATGCTGGGCGCATTTGAGCCGAATTCAAAACCATGGGCGATGGACGGCATTCCCGCAGATTTTGAATTTGACCAACTGCCCGAAGATTTCGACCACTTTGAACCCATCTTGGAAATGGCCGTGAACCGCATGCCGATGTTGGGCGAAGCAGGCATTCACACCTTCTTCAATGGACCAGAAAGTTTTACACCTGACGATGCCTATCACTTGGGTCTTGCACCAGAAATGGACAATGTTTGGGTTGCCGCAGGCTTTAATTCAATCGGCATCCAATCCGCGGGTGGGGCGGGTATGGCCCTGTCGCAATGGATGGACAGTGGCGAAAAACCCTTTGATTTGGGTGATGTTGATATTTCACGCATGAACCCGTTCCAAGGGAACAAAACCTATCTATTTGAACGATCCAAGGAAACCTTAGGCCTGCTTTATGCGGATCACTTCCCCTATCGTCAAAAGGCGACAGCACGGGGCATTCGCCGCACACCGTTCCATCACCACTTGGACCAAAACGGCGCTGTCTTTGGCGAATTGGCGGGATGGGAACGCGCGAATTGGTTCGCGGATGAAGGGCAAGAACGTGAATATCAATACAGCTGGAAACGCCAAAACTGGTTTGATAATTCCGCACGCGAACACCGCGCAATTCGCGAAAATGTGGGAATGTACGATATGTCCTCATTCGGGAAAATTCGGGTTGAGGGCCGTGACGCAGAGGCATTTTTAAACCACATCTGCGGGGCGAATATGTCGGTTCCTGCAGGAAAAATCGTTTATACCCAATTCCTGAATGAACGCGCAGGGATTGAGGCGGATGTCACCGTCACACGCCTGTCTGAGACGGCCTATTTGGTGGTGACACCTGCGGCCACACGTT
>JAAEZW010000239.1:2180-3806 GCA_018222665.1 Paracoccaceae bacterium | reverse complement strand
AGTCCGTAGGCGAAGAACAATTTTGCCGCCGAATACACGACATCATCTTCTTTTATGCCCAAGACCTTTTGGCCAAATGTATCTGATGTTGCCTGCAAACTGGCATGTAAATGTCGCACGCCTTTGGGCAATCCTGTCGATCCTGATGAATAAAGCCAAAACGCCAATTCATCACCGCTTGCCTCAATCGGTGTCAGCGCATGCGCACCTTCGACGAAGCTGTTGAAATTTGTGGTGTTCTCTGGCGTATCACCGATTACGACTATATGGCGAATACAATCGATGTCAGCCAGCGCAGGCGAAACGGTATTCCACAGTTCCTTGGACACCATGACGCAAGATGGCCTGCTGTCTTTCAAAATGCCGTTGTAAATCTCTGTAGACAAAAGCGTATTTAATGGGATCGGTGTGACACCTGCCTTTAGCGCACCCCAAAATGCGATTGGAAATTCAATTTGATCCAGAACGATCATGGCCATGCGTTCGTCGCGTCGAATATCTGCGCGGCTCAGTGCGCCAGCGAACAGTGCACTTTGATGCGCTAAATCACCATATGATATTGATCTATTTGCGCCGTCAGCTTCTATGAACGCGGGCTTGTCGGCGCGTCCTTCATCAATATGACGGTCCACAAAATATACAGCAGCATTGCTGTTCATTTCGTATCTCCCTAGCATCGCACTTTAGTGCGTTTCTCATCATTGAATGATGATGTTTTTCTTTATGCTAGACGCGTCAGATCGCTTATCTGGAAAAATTTTGCCTAAAAAGTGCGGTTAAGCTGTAATTTAGGCAAGATAATGCATACACCTTCGGCTACCATTGCACCAAGAACAGCGTGATCGCGGGAAAGGCCACCAAGAGTGCGACCCGAACTAAATCGGATGCAACGAACAGGATTACGGCCTTATATGTTTCAATCATTGGTGTCTTGCGATCCATCGCGTTGATTATGAACAGGTTCATCCCAACAGGTGGTGTGATCAGACCAACCTCGACAACGATCAAAACCAGGATGCCGAACCAGATTGCGACTTGTTCTGACTCGATGCGACGCGCCATGCCCTTGCTCATTTTGATATCAAGCGCGCGCATTTGTTCACGGGTCAGCTCGGCACCATTTGCAATTGCTGTTTTGATGTTTGCTAACATGTCACCAGTAACTGCATCAGGGATCGCGCCACTGTTGATCACGGCCATTGCCTTCATTGCTTGCAATTCCGCCAACGAGGTAAAGTTAAAATCAAGCGCTGTTATCACAGGGAAAAAGATTGGGATCGTCAGCAAAATCATCGACAAGCTGTCCATCAAACAGCCAAGCAGTAGGTAAAACACCAAAATCAGGACAAGAACCATCCATGGGTTGAACCCCATCCCAACAACCCATTCTGCAATTTCCTGTGGAACTTGTGTAAGTGCCAAGAACCCGTTGTAAAATCCAGCACCAAGCACGATCAAAAAGATCATGGCGGTGGAACGTGCGGTGACTGTGAAGCTCTCGACCAGAGTAGTTCGTGTTAGACCGCCATTGAAATAGGCAATCAATCCAGTACCCAATGCCCCAACAGCGGCCCCTTCAGTCGGTGTGAAAATACCGCCGTAAATACCTCCGACGACAGCAATAAA
>JAAEZW010000239.1:0-1825 GCA_018222665.1 Paracoccaceae bacterium | reverse complement strand
GCCCCAAATCCAGCGCATGCGCCAACGGCGGCCATGGCAACACCACCCTTGCGATGGCCCAACCACCCCTCTGCCGCTTTAAATAACGCCTGGCTCATTCCACCAAGTGTCGCAAAATGTCCCATAAGCAAGAACATCGGCACAATCGAAAGCGAGTAGCTTGAAAACGTCGTGAACGCTTCTGATTTCATCTTAGCCAGAGGAATATCAGGCGCGCCTGTTACGATCGACAGCCCAACAAAGCCCGTTGAAAACATGGCTAAACCAATTGGGACACGCAGGAAAATCAAGATCAACAGGATCGGGAACGAATAAAGGCCGATTTCAAGGTTGCTCAATGTTCCGCCCCCTCTGCTTCAAGAATTTCGGCACCTGTGAATGCTTCAAAAATGCGAGCGAATGCTGTGTAGGTTGCAACGATTGCGGCGGCAAATGCGCCAAAAACGCTAAGGGCATAGGCCCACCAAACAGGGAATTGAAGAAGGAATGTTGTTTGTCCGCGTTCGAGTTTGTCAAACATCCCTTCGCGGAGTTGCCACGCCACCATGATTAACATCGCAGCGAAGAAAATTTCGATAATCGCCAACAAAAGCCGCTGAATTTTAGGAGGTAAAGAGTTTGTGAAAATGTCGACCGTCGCATGGCCAGCCGTAATTTGCGTCAGCGGAAGAAAGGCAAATATTGAAAACGCGATGCCCGCCTCAACCAATTCATAGTCTCCGTTGATTGGTCCAATTCCGATTGTACGCCCAATGATAGATACGCAAATCAACAGGATGAGCGCGGAAAGCACAAGACCCCCAAGGATTGCCATGAATTTCGAGAGAGATAAGAAAAAGCGGTGCAAAGGTGCCCCCTGGTTCTAAAATAGCACACGGGCCACCAGTCATCACCAGCGGCCCGAGAGTTCGGTTTTAGATTAGTTTGCTGAATATTCAGCCATCAATGCACGTGCTTCGTCGATCAATGCCTGACCGTCTTTGCCCTGTGCATTCATATCAGCAATCCATGTGTCATAGATTGGGTTCACCAATTCACGCCATTCGGATGTATCCGTTACTGTGATGATGTTGTTCCCTAATTCCTCCGCAACCGCGCGGGCCTGCCAATCCGCATCCTGCTGAGTTGCACCTGCAAAGATTGAGAACATCAAACCAGAGTGATTGTCGATCATTTCCTGAATATCCGCTGGTAGGCTGTCAAACTTCGCCTTGTTCATCGCAAGGAAGAAAGTCAAAGTGTAAAGGGCTGGTCCTTCAAACTGTGTGTGATTTTCCACAAGCTCTGGAACCTTAAGCGCGGCTGATACTTCCCATGGAATTGTTGTTCCATCAATCACACCTTTTGACAGTGCTTCTGCAACCGCAGGAACAGGCATACCAACAGGTGTTGCGCCAACGCGTGTCAGAAGGTCATTGACCAAGCGTGAACCGCCGCGAATTTTCATACCCTCTAGGTCAGCAGGTGTTTCAACTGGATCGGCTGTGTGGAACATACCAGGACCGTGTACCCAAGTCCCCAGCATTTTAAGGTCTTTGGTTTCGCCGTCTTTCATGTGGCGTTCGTGCATTTTCCAAAATGCGTATGACGCCGCATCTGCATCCTCTACCATAAACGGTAATTCAAATACCTCTGTCGTTGGATAACGACCCGGTGTGTACCCAACAACAACCCAACCAATATCAACGATCCCGTCTTGAACGTGGTCGATCAATTCAGGGGGCGTCCCGCCGAGTGACATAGTTGCATAACGTTCAATTTTGATACGACCGTTTGAGTTGCGCTCAAGGTTGTTCGCCCAAACGTCCAGAATTTCAACGGGCAC